>JAKAXN010000010.1 GCA_021816565.1 Actinomycetes bacterium | reverse complement strand
CGGCGCCGAGCTGGTCGGCTTCTTCCTCCATCCGGGTCATGGCCAGCTCCCGGGCGTCGTACATGGCGGCCGTCAGCTTGCCGAGCTCCTGCGAGGAACCCCACTTACGGGTCTGGAGCCCGATGTGATAGATCGACGATCCCATCACGAACCCCACTGGGTGGAAGCCGACCTCTTTGATGAGGAGGAACTCGTTGACCGACAGGTCCGAGGTGAAAAGACCGGCTCCCAGCTCGCGCAGGCGCCGCCCGGCGTCTTTGGGGAGGTCGGCGGGTAGCTCGGCGGGCCGGTTGGGGTCGTCACTCATCAATAACCTCCGTAGAGCAGCTGCTCGGGTGCGTGGGGACGTGCCGGATGCGGATCCCGCCCGAGGTGCGACCGATCATGGCCGTCGCCTGAGCCTCGAGCCGGACATCCGCATCACCCTCCCTGGGAGACGGGCCATTGGACCTCTGAGTCGAGCCCGAAGGTCACAGTACTGATTGCATCCTGGCCCGGCACCTGGAAGTCGACCGGGAAGGAGAGACACTGGTGGGGCGGCAGGGTCGCGTAGAGCGAGTCGGGGAACTGCTCGTTGTTGTCGAACTGGAAGGACGTGTCGGCCGGACCGTTCAGAGACAGCTCGAAGGCTGCGGCCAGGGGGTCCACCGGCCGGTTACCGGCGCAGACCTTGAAGGCCACGGCTGCGTCCCCGGGTGTCGTGGTCCGGTCGACGCCGGTCACGGTGACGGTGACGGGCACGTCTTTCCCTGATGAGCCGGGCCCCACCTGGTCGTCAACAGTGGCACTGGCCCCGAGGGGAAGCTGCTGGAGGGGAGGCGGGTGGTAGGTGTACGAGCCGGAGGAGCCGGCCGAGTTGCCTCCCATTGCCGCCCCGACCGCCCCGTAGATGACGACCACCAGGACCAGTAGCGCCGTCCACGACGTGGCGGTTATGCCCCAGGCCCGGCCGACCGGCAGACCGCCCACGTTGCCGCTCAGCGCCTGACGGCGGGCCCGGCGGTACATGATCCACGAGGCGATGGTGAAGACAGGAGTGGCCAGGCCCACGGTCACCGCCGACAGAACGACACCGGTGATCCAGAACCCCTTGACCCCGGCGGGGGCGCGTCCGTCGCCGATCGCGAAGCCGCTGCGGTAGCGGTAGCCGGCCGGGGCCGTGCCCCCCGCAACGTAGGGGTTGGGTCGCCCGGCCGAGGGCGTCCAGTACGGCCCCGCGGCCTGGTTCGGAGGGTACGGAGGCGCCCCACCGGGAGGCGGGGACGACGGCGGTCCGCCGGGCGGGGAGGCGTGGGGGCCGATGGGGGGCGGGAACGACGGGGCGGTGCCGGGCGGCGGGAGCGGCGGCTGCTCGGAGGGCGGGGGAGAAGGGGGAGGGCTGTCGGCTGCTTCAGCAGGAGAGCGGGTCGTGTCCCAGTGGGGCGCCGGGGCGGTGGCAGGAGCGGTCTCCGAGGGGGTGCCGTCCTGATCGGCGCCCTGGGTGCCCCAGGTCGGGGGTGGGGCGGCGCCGACGTGCCCGGCGCTCTCGGGCCAGGGTCCGGTGCTCTGCGGGTTGGAATCTTCTGCCACCTCTCCGACCTCCGCATGTCGGCTCTCCGGCCAGGAACGGTAGTCCTTCCGGTGCGCCGGGATTGTCCCCGGCCCCGTTACCGGCTCCGGAATGGCGACTCAGCTACCGGAGCGGGCGAGGTCGTGCGGCCCGGAAGGGGGGTAGCCGCCGGAATCACGGATCGCCTGGCCCCAGTACCCGAGAATCGTGATCAGCGGGTCCAGGTCCTCGCCGAGCGCCTGCACGATCGTGTCGCACTGGCGGTCGGTTGCGATCTCCACGTCTTCGCGCGCAGCACGGCCCCGCTCGGTCAGGGACCCCTCGGCTAGGCAGCCTCGTGCCTGGAGGCGCTCTGTCGCACTGTCGAGGTCGTCATCGGCCCAGGCCCGGGTCCGGATGTACGTCCGCGTCGACAGACCCCAATAGAGCTCGGTCAGCAGACCTATCTCCACGGCGTCGAAACCGGCGGAGGTCCAGGCGGCCGTGTGCGCGTCACCTCGGTATTCCCGCAGGCAGTCGGCCAACCTCCACATGTCGGCCATCGGCTCACCGGGAAGACCCAGAGACAACAGCCCCGCATACAGCGGCTTACCCTCCGGTCGAAGACCATCGCACGCTCTCGCCAGCAGCGCGGTCACCTCTCCGAGGCCGTCGGGGTTCGGGCCGAGGATGCGCACGAGCTGGGCGACGGCGCCCTCCGTCCTGGCCGCGCAGATCGTGGCCGCGTCGGTGAGCGTCCACCCTCGCTCCACTGCCGGGATGACGGCCGAGGGGTTGAACACGGCGAACGCAGCGGCAACGAGGTGCCCGGAGACCTGGCCCATCACAGACCCTCGGCTCGTGAAATACGCCGGGCCGTCGGGGAAGGCGACTCCACGGGCGGATGCGGTGCTCGGATCGAAGCCGAGTGCGGCGTAGGCGGAGTGACACTCCGGCGAGAAGTACACCTGCCCGGCAACCGGTTCGAGAGCAGCTGCCAGCCGGCGACATGCAGGCCCGGTGTCAGATGGGGAGGCCACCGGGAACAGACACTACCTGCTCCAACCGTCAGCCCTCAGTCCACGATGGCCGGGTAGACCAACGCCTTCAGCTGGGCCCGGAAGTTGAACGTTCCCGACGGCAGGAGCTGGGTCATGAAGACGACCGCGAGGTCCTCTGCCGGGTCCACCCAGAAGAGGGTGGAGGCGGCTCCGCCCCACATGTACTCGCCGGCCGAGCCGATCACCCCCGTCGCCGCCGGACTCTGGCTGACCGCCATGCCCAGGCCGAAACCCATCCCTTCGAACCCCACTTCCCCGTAACCTCCCGGGAGCGCGAACTCGGACATGGACCGGTTGCCGGGCAGATGGTTCGTCGTCATGAGCTCTACCGTCTTGCGGCCGAGTACCCGCCGGCCGTCGAGTTCCCCGCCGTCGAGCAGCATCCGGCAGAAGCGCAGATAATCGGATGTGGTCGAGACCAGGCCGCCTCCGCCTGAGAGGAAGGTGGGGGGCTGCAGGTAGGTGCTGTCCCTGGGGTCGTCGACCAGCACGAGCTCCTTGCGGGTGTTGCGCCCGTAACAGGCGGCGAACCGATCGACCCGGTTCTCCGGGACATGGAACGCGGTGTCCTCCATCCCGAGCGGGGTGAAGATCTCCTCGGCCATGAACCGGTCCAGACCGCGACCGGTCATTATCTCGACCAGCCGCCCGCACACGTCGAGGCCCAGTGAGTAGAGCCAGTGGCGGCCGGGATGGAACCGCAGAGGCGTCTGAGCCAACCGGTCCACCATGGCGGCCAGGTCGTGGTCGAGGCGTGCCGAGCGGTCCCGGCCGCGGCGGCCGAGGGACTCGCTGTCGAGGTCGTCGTTGTCCTTGCCGTAGCCGATACCCGCCATGTGCATCATGAGGTCGCGGACCTGAACCGGCCTGGCCGGGTCGACCAGACGTCGTTCCCCATCCGGTCCCCGCTCGGCCACCTTCAGATCACGCCATTCCGGGATGAACCGGGCCACCGGGTCGGTCAGCTGGAAGTAGCCGCGCTCGTACAGCGTCATCAGCGCCACTGCGGCGATGGGCTTGGTCATCGAGTAGATGCGCCACACGGTGTCGTCCCTGACGGGGGTGTTCCGCTCCCGGTCGGCCAGCCCCAGGACGGAGTGGTGGGCGACCACCCCCCTGCGCAGCACCGCCACCTGGCATCCGGAGATCTTCCCCGGCTCGATGTAACGCTGGCGCAGATGCTCGTCTATCCGCCGAAGGCGGCTCGGGTCCATCCCCGCGGCTTCAGCATCCACCTTCATATGCCCCCCTGGCCCGTCGACGGTTGATGTGACTGTAACAAGGGCCGAACGAATGAGCGTGTGTCGTTTGCGTCGCTCCGGCACGCCGGCAGGTAGATAGCCTCCAAGGGACCGGCCGATGGTGATGGTCCCGAGCGGTCACCCCTGGGTCCTGTCAGCACGGTCCATGGGTACGGCAACCAGGCCGGCTTCCCCGAAAGCGGCGACGGCCGCTTCGACTACGCCCGGGCCCACTGCATGCACTACCAGCGGCCGGCGGAGGTGGCCGGAGTTCTCGAAGGCTGCGATGTGCTCCGCCGTGGTCCAGAACACGCACGCCCCGTCCGCTGAAGGGAATCGGGTTCGGATAGCGGTGACCAGACGGTCGGCGATTTCCTCTGGGTGGCCCCCCGCTGCCGCGCCTATCGCGATGCCGTAGTGACGGAGAGTCCGGGCTGCGTATGCGACTCTGTCCTCATCGCTTGACGCAATCCACCGGCCGGATGGTGGCGCTACAGCCGATACGGACTCCCAGAGGGACGGGCCGGACGCCTTCCCGACCCCACCGCTTCCCGACCGGATCGAAATTTGCGTAGATTCCACTTGGTTCCTTTCTTCCCTGATACCGGCAAGCGGTGTCAGCCTTGTTGTCTGTTGGGTCAGGTCGATCTCATCCACGGCGTCTGCCGTCAGGAGGAGATCCGTTGTCGATCACTGGACCGTCTGAATCGCCGGCCCCCGACCAGGGGCGCCATCCCCCCCCGGCCCGGCGCAGCCAGAAAGACCCTCTGTCGAGCGCCGTGAGGTTGACCCAGCTTCCCTCAACGAGTTCTCTGATTACGGGCTGGCGGCCAATCACGACGTCGATGCGTTCCCGCGGCGCAGCGATGACCACGAGCAGTCGCATGGGCTCGTGGTAGGGGCGGCTCCCGTCGAACACGGCCTGCCGGGGCAGTCCCAGCTTCAGGTCGCCGCCGGCGCCCTGGTAGACGCCGACGCCGGCCACCACGTTGTGAGCCACTTTGTCGCCGGCACCGAGGATGTCCGGGTCGGTGGTCGAGTGGTAGTAGGCCGACGCGATCCACTGGGCCACCACCATGGGCCCGGACAGGACCGCCTCCAGAGCGGTGCCGTCGGGGTCGCTTTGGGGATCGTAGGAGTGGAGGAAGGCCCGCCGCTGAAGGTCGCACCCGGCGGTGAGCCGGCGGGGTCCGACGATGAATGCCGCGCACCGGGCCAGACCCCACTCCGGTTGGACCTGGGCCCAGTCGGTGGACCGGAGCGCGACGTGGTGCATCGGGTCGCGTCGTATCCGGTTGGCGGCGCCGGGCAGGGTGGCGATCCGCTCTGCTGCCAGTGCGGCACCGGCTTCGACCAGATCGGCGGCGAGCGAGGCCAACCGGGCTTCGGTCCGGGGGTCCAGGCGGTCCGGCGGGAAGAGCGTCACGTCGTCGGTCGTCGTGTCGTGCTCGGCAGCTACGAAGAGAGTCGCTCGCGGGATATGGATCCCTCTCCCATCCAGACGAGCCCGTACTGCCGGCCGGTTGAGGATTGCCGCCGCCAGGCGGGCGCTGCGGCCACCCCTGGCCGCCCCGCAGGCCCCGCAGTCGAGGGCCGAGGCGTAGGGGTTGTTCTCCGTGGTGCTGCCATGACCGCACAGCACGACGAGCGGCGCGAAGCCGCTCGTCAACCCCATGGCCCGGAGGGCCGACTCGGCGTAGAGCGACTGTTCTTCGTCGGTGGGTGCACCGGGGCCATCCAGGTCCGGGTAGGCCTCGAGCGGAGGCTCCACCCGCTGCCTGAGTTGGGCCCGGGCCCGGGCGAACAGCCTCGGAGCCACGGTACGGGCCATTGCCATGGGTGCGAGGCCCAAGCCCCCGGCCTCGGCCAGGGCATAGGCGGATACCATCCCTTTCCGGGTGGCATCCACGGCGTGAAGCGCCTCGCCTGTCTGCCGCCGCGCCGCTAAAGCGTCCGCGGCTGTGGGCTCGTCGACAGCCCGCTCGGTGACCTCCACCTTCGGTTGAAGAAGTACCGGGAAGAGGTCCAGAGGTGCGTCGCCGGTCAGGTCCCATACCCGGGCGGGGACCCCGAAGAATCCGGCGAAACCGAAGGTCTCGTAGCCGCCCAGGGCTTCGAGGTGACGCCGCAGACCCTCGGCTCGCACGTCGATGCAGCAGATGACCTGGGCGGAGGGGGGCGTCTCCGGGTCGCTTCCACCGGCACGCTGGAGAGCGGTGAGGAGTTGGTCGCGGTAGTGGGCTTCGTAGGCCTCCAGCCACACGAGGGCCCGATCCTCCGGTTCCAACCGGGCCAGACGCAGCCCCATCTGATCGCCAATGAGAGAGGCTCCCGGTGCGGAGACCGCGGTTGCGGGCCCCCGCCCGCCATCCGCGGTACTGTCGTCCGTCTCTCGAGGGTCCCCGACCAGGGCCAGTGCGGCCAGGTCGTACACCAGGCGGACGGCCAGGTAGTCGACGAGGTGCAACGCCGGGCCCGGCTGGTCCGGGGCGGCCCAGGCTGACCGCCACTTGGCGTGGGCGGCCCACCCGGGAAGACGGGCCAACTGACCCGTGAGCTCCTGTACTGCCCCGGCCTCGTCCACGCCGATCCGATGCAGAGTGGCGAGGATCGCGGCCTCGGGTGTGGGGCCGGCCTCGTCCGCCAGCCGGTCCACCTGCAGGCGCCGACCGACCGGATCCTTGGCGACCGCGGACTTCCAGCTGGCGAAGAACCTCGGCCCGTCAGGGCCGACCGGTAACCGGCCGGCCACGTAGGCGGCGCAGTACCTCGCCACTTCGGTGTCCACCATTCGGGTCCAGGAGCCGCCGGCCGTGTGGTCCTTGTGTTGGAGGATCGTGCCGAGCGCCGCCCGAAGGTTGCCGTCCCGTACTTCGACCGGATCGGGGCGGGGTTGTTCGCCTCTTTCCTGCAGGGCCCGCTCGAGATCACCGCCGGTGATCCGCCCCGAGCGGAAGGCCTCGGCGAGAAGCCCGGCCGGCGGCACACCGGATATGCCCAGGACGGCCCGGGCCCGGCCCAGGGCGGCGCTGAAGGGCAGGTCCCTCAAGTCCCACAACGGATTGGTGGCCACTGCCGAGTAGAGCGGCCAGAGCAGCGGGATGGGCCGGGCCGCCTGCTCGACCAGGGCTGCCACCTGACTCCGTGTGGCGTCGGTAGCGCTCACGCCGCCGCCTCCAGGCAGGCGTCCCCGTCGCGTTCGACCGGAGCCGGACCGTAGCGACCGCTCCGGGCGGGCGTGGGCCTGCCGAGCGGGAGGGCGCCGGTCGCCAGCAGGCGGATCTGCACCGCCTGGGCCCAGGGGCTGGCGATGGACAGCCAGGAGGCTGCGGCTCCGGCAGCCGCCAGGCTGATCAACCACCACTGGTCCACCGCGGCGTGGGCCGAGGCCAGTCCGGTTTCGAGGAAGCCCCCCAGGGCCGCCACCACGGCCCCGTAGCCGGCGGTGGCCACTACCAGCACAGCCAGCCACCCCAGACCCCCCGCCAACCGTCCCCAGGGTCGGGTGGCCCAGAAGGTGCCCGCCAGCGAGGCCGCCGTCAGCATCGCGAAGAGCCGCAGGACGGGCGCTTCGCCCATCAGCACGCCCGGGACCAGCGCCGCCCCCAGAGCTACGGAGGCGACAGACGCCGCCCTCGGGAAGCTCCGGGTTGCGGGAGGTGGCGTGGGGAGACCCGGCCGGGACACCCCGGACCCGGAGGAGAAGAACAGCGATGCCTTGTAGAAACCGTGACCGAACAGGTGGATGACCGCGGCCGGGTAGGCGCCTACGGCGCACTCGGCCAGCATGAATCCCATCTGGGCCATGGTCGAGAAGGCGAGCTGGCCCTTGACGTCAGGTCGCAAGCGGGCCACCGATCCCGCCCACACCGCAGTGGCGCCGGCGACCACGAGCAGGCCGGCCATGGCCGGTCTCCAGGCGGAGAGGACGCCGAATCGGACCAGCAGGATCCCGCCTCCGTTGATCACTCCGGCGTGCAACAGGGCGCACGTGGGCGTCGGGCCCGAGACCGTCAGGGGTAACCACCGGCGGAACAGACCCTGGCCGGACCGGGCCAGAGCGGCGATCACCGCGAGGGCCGCCACTAATCCCCGCCAGGCACCCAGTTGCTGGGAGGCGATGGCCACGGAGTGGGGGGAGGAGAGGTTGACGTCCCCGACCCGCCACCAGATGAGCGTTGCAGCCGCGATCAGGCTGCCGTCGCTCACCGCCACGGCCTTGCGGACCTCCCGTAAGCACTCGCCTACTCCGGGTAGGTCGGATCGACAGCCCATGAGTGCCCTGAAGGCGGCCCCCGCGGCTACCCACCCGAGTACCAGTCCGGCCAGGTCACGGGAAGCGACGACGAGCGCCATGGCCGCAATCACGAGCCCGGCCCTGGCCGTGAACCGTCCGCGGGAGGGATCGGCCTGCAGGTTCCGGGCCGAGAAGCTCTGGACCAACGCCCCGACGCCAACCACCAGCATCAGCAGCACCGCTGTAACCGGTGAGGCTGACAGTCCCACCCCCGATCCTCCTTTGACCGTCACCGGTCCCACGCATGCGACCAGGACGGTGACGAGGGCGGCGCAGGCCGCGGCGACCCAGAACGAGGCGACGCCAGAAGGCCTGTCTCGGCGGAAGTGGAACGTCAGGCTGCCGAGGAGCGGGACCACAACCGCCGCTGACAGTGCCACCCGCTCCATCCAGATCCAGACCATCGCGGTACCTCCCGAACTTCAGAACACGAAATATATTTCATGAGTTGTACAGCAAGAATGATCCGGGCGCAAGCATTAACCTGATCTGTGTCTCACGGTGTCCGCTTCGTGAAAGGTGTTACTATTGTCCGGTGGACATCAGCGGTTCGTCCTCGGCTGCCGACCCGCTCGAGGAGGGAGGCAAGCCCACGTGGACCTTCCTCACCAACCACGGCCACGTGCTGGTATGCATCGCCAAGGACCCCGGGGTGCGGGGCCGTGACATCGCGGCGAGGGTCGGGATCACCGAGCGGGCGGCGCAGGCCATCGTCGCCGACCTGGTCTCCGGGGGGTACGTACAGCGGACCCGGGTGGGCCGGCGGAACCACTATGAGATCAACCCGGACCTCCCGGTGCGCCACCCGGTCGAGCAGCCTCATCGAATCGGCGACCTGCTCGAAGCCATGGCGGGCTACCGTCCGGGCGGCGGCAAGGGCAGTAGGGCTTCTTAGCGGTCCTGGCCGCGAGCTCCTGCCGACCCCTGCGAAGGTGGGCGAGTCAATGGGGTTGTCGACCCGGCGTCACGACCGGGGAGCGGCCGCTTGCGCCGACGTCACCCCGGCGCTCATGGTTCGAGGCAGAAGGGGATGGAGTCGACCGCGCCGGACGGGCCTCGGTCGTCCCGTCAGGGGCATAGATCTTGACGTAGCCGACCGACGCGAACTGCCGGAGGGTCGGCACGATCTCGCCTGCGATGGTCATGGTGGGGGCATCGGATCGCCTCGCGATCAGGCGAAGGTCCTGACATCACCGAAGGTGTGACCTTCAGCGAGGCCGGAACAGGGTCTGTCCGACCTACTTGGACCGGTCAGGATGCAAGGGGAGCAGCCGGACTCCCCGGAGCCGGGCGCCGCCGGAGCAGATGGCGAAGACCGGAGATCGGGGTTCAGACGTTGAAGCGGAACTCGACGACGTCGCCGTCCTGCATGACGTAGTCCTTGCCCTCGATCCGGGCCTTTCCCGCGGCTCGGAGCGCGCCGATCGAGCCAGCCTCCACGAGGTCGTCGAAGCTGACCACCTCGGCCTTGATGAACCCGCGCTGGAAGTCGGTGTGGATCACCCCGGCGGCGACCGGGGCGGTGTCGCCGGCCCGGATGGTCCAGGCCCGGGCCTCCTTCGGCCCGGCGGTCAGGTACGTCTGCAGGCCGAGGGTGCGGAACCCGATGCGGACCAGCCGGGCCAGGCCCGGCTCCTCCAACCCGTAACCCTCGAGCAACTCGGCGGCGTCCTCCCGGCTGAGGGCGGCCAGCTCGGCCTCGATCTGGGCGCACAGCACCACCGACTCGGCCGGGGACACGAGGGCGGCCAGCTCGGCGTGCAGCTTCTCGTCGGCGATGTGGTCCTCGTCGACGTTGAACACGTAGAGGAAGGGTTTGGCCGTGAGGAGATGCAGATCCCGCAGCAGGGTCGGGTCGATCTCGCCGGCGGCGACGGCCGAGCTCACCGTCCGCCCGGCGTCGAGCACCGCCCGGGCCGAGTTGACGGCGGCCACTACGGGGGCCAGTTCGGGGCGGTTGCGGGCCTCGCGCACCAGCTTGGTCAGCCGGTTGTCGATGGTCTGCAGGTCGGCCAGGATCAGCTCGGTGTTGATGGTGGCGATGTCCTCGGCCGGTGCCACCCGGCCGTCGACGTGGATCACGTCGGGGTCGTCGAAGGCCCTGACCACCTGGCATATGGCGTCGGTCTCGCGGATGGCGGCCAGGAACTTGTTGCCGAGGCCCTCACCCTCCGAGGCGCCGCGGACGATACCGGCGATGTCCACGAAGGTCACGTCGGCGGGGACTATCCGCTCGCTGTCGTACAGCTGGGCCAGC
Organism: Actinomycetes bacterium; assembly: GCA_021816565.1. Next base: position 17,981 of record JAKAXN010000010.1, on the reverse strand, counting down.
TTCTCGAGCCGGCTGTCGGGGACCCCGACCACCCCGACGTTGGGGTCGATCGTGGCGAAGGGGTAGTTGGCCGCCAGCACATCGTTGCGGGTCAGGGCGTTGAACAGCGTGGACTTCCCGACGTTGGGCAGGCCGACGATGCCGATGGACAGGCCCACAGGGCGGCTCCTCCAGGTGCGCGACTAGGTCGAGGGGGGACCCCCAGGGTAGGGGAACGGCACGCCCTCGGTGGTCCCCTCGGCGCCAGCCGGGGTCGCCCCCCGCTCCGACGTTCGACCCTGGTCCGGGCCCATCGGTGATTTCCACACTCGGGGACTGCCCCAAGAGGATCGATCCGGATGCACGACTCGACACATCGGCGCCCGCGTCGCGCCGGGCGGACCCGCCGGTGGCACCCGGCCGCCGCGGTGCCGGGGATCGCCGTGTTGCGGTCCTACGAGCGGCGCTGGCTGTCGCAGGACACCGTCGCCGGCCTCATCCTGACCGCCCTCCTGGTGCCGCAGGGAATGGCCTACGCCGAGCTGGCCGGGCTGCCGGCCATCACCGGTCTGTACACGACGATCCTGTGCCTCGTGGGCTACGCCCTGTTCGGACCCTCCCGGATCCTGGTGCTCGGGCCGGACTCGTCACTCGGCCCCATGATCGCCGCCACCCTCCTCCCGCTGCTGGGAGCCCACGGTGACCCGGCCCGGGCCGTGGCCCTCGCGTCCATGCTGGCGCTGATGGTCGGCGCTTTGACCGTACTGGCCGGTGTGGCCCGCCTCGGGTTCGTGGCGGACCTCCTGTCGAAGCCCACCATGGTCGGCTACATGAACGGTCTGGCTCTCACCATCGTCGTAGGTCAGCTGCCCAAGCTGTTCGGGTTCTCGGTGAGCGGGGACAACCTCATCTCCGAGCTGCGCGGCTTCATCGACGGTGTGGCCAGCGGTGACACCGTGATAGCGGCGTTGGCCGTCGGCCTGTTCGGCCTGGCGGTCATCGAGGCCTGTCAGCGCTGGTGGCCCAGGGTCCCGGGCGTCCTCGGCGCCGTCGTGGCCTCGATCCTCGCCTCCGCCGCCTTCGAGCTCTCCGACCACGGGGTGTCGGTGGTGGGAACCCTGCCCCGGGGCTTTCCCCCCTTCACCATCCCCCACGTCACCGTGTCCGACTTCGGGCTGCTGCTCGGCGGGGCCGCCGGCATCGCCGTGGTGTCGCTCGCCGACACCATCTCGACGGCGTCGTCGTTTGCCGCCCGCACCGGCCAGGAGGTCGACGGGAACCGGGAGATGATCGGTATCGGCGCCGCCAATATCGGCGCCGGGCTGTTCCAGGGATTCCCCGTATCCACCAGCGGATCCCGCACCGCGGTCGCCGAGCAGGCGGGCTCGAAGACCCAGGTCACGGGACTGGTCGGAGCCCTGGCGATAGTCGTGATCCTCCTTTTGGTGCCCGGTCTCCTGCGCAACCTGCCCCAGCCGACGCTGGCGGCGATCGTGGTCGCGGCGGCGCTGTCGCTGGCCGACGTGCCGGCCACCGCCAGGCTCTTCCGGCAGCGGCGCATGGAGTTCGCCCTGTCGATCATCGCGTTCCTGGGAGTCGCGCTGCTCGGAGTCCTGCCCGGCATCGTCGTGGCCATGGCGCTGTCCGTGGCCAACGTGTTCCGCCGCCTGTGGTGGCCCTACCAGACCAAGCTGGGGCGCGTCGCCGGGATCTCCGGCTTCCACGACCTGCGCAGCTACCCCGAAGCCGAGGAGCTGCCGGGCTGTGTCGTGTACCGCTTCGACGCCCCCCTGATCTTCGCCAACGCCAGAACCTTCCGGGAGCAGATACGGACCCTGGCCGGTTCGGATCCGCCGCCCCAATGGATCGTCGTGGCCGCCGAACCGATCACCGATGTGGACACCACGGCCGCCGACATGCTCGAGAGCCTCGACGAGGCGCTCAACGAGCAGGGCATCAGCCTCGTGTTCGCCGAGTTGAAGGACCCGGTCAAGGAGAAGATCGAGCGCTACGGCCTCACCCGCACCATCGACCCGGCCCACTTCTTTCCAACTGTCGATGACGCCGTGACTGCTTTCCGCGCCCAGCGCCCGACGGGGTAGGGCCGGGACGTCACGAGGGCGCCCTGACCGTGCGGGATGTCGCTCAGGCCACCAGCACCGCCACCGCCGCCACCGTGGCCGCCACCGCAGCCACCAGTCGGATCGAATCCACGGCCAGCAGCCGCCGGTGGGCGGCCTCGTCGAAGCCGGCCGACAGGCGGCCGTGGAGGGGTACGGCCAGGAGGGCGGTGACGGAAAGGATCACCCCCACCGGGACGATGGCCGCGAAGGCCTCCCAGCGGGCCACGCCGGCCGGAGGGAGGGCCACCAGGGCCAGTGCGCTCAACCCGAGGGCCAGGAACAGCGGTCCCACGGCGTAGGAGACCAGCCGCTGGTGGGACCGCTCGAAGTCCGGGAAGTCGGGCCGGCCGACCCGGGAGAATTGCGGATAGACGAGCACCCGGATGGTCCACTGGAATCCGGTGTAGAGGGCGCTGGCCAATGTGAAAGCGATGGCGGTGACAGCCACCGGGACAGTATGGGGGACTCCGCGGTATAACGGCCGGTGAGTCCAGCAGGGACAACCGGCAGCGGGAGGGGTCCCGGCGGGCTACCCGGGGAGGAGGTCCTGGGCGTTGCGATCGATGGCCGGATGACGCAGCTTGGACATGGCCCGGGCCTCGATCTGGCGGATCCGCTCGCGCGTCAGGTTGAAGTGGGCGCCCACCTCGTCGAGGGTGCGTGGTTCGCCGCGGTCGAGCCCGAAGCGGAGCTGGAGAACCGCCCGCTCCCGGTCGTCGAGGACGATCAGCATCTTGGTGATCTCGGCGGGCAGCAGGGCGGCGGCGGCCGCCTCGAACGGCGACACCGCGGAGTGATCCTCGACGATGTCGCCGAGCTCCCCGTCGCTGTCGGCCCGAAGCGGCTCCGAGAGCGACATGGGCTCGGACACGTAGCGCAGGATCTCCACGACCTTGTGGGCCTCCGTGCCCAGATCGGCGGCCAGCTCGGCGATGGTCGGACGCCGGCCCAGCTGCGCCTCGAGGCGCCCCCTGGCCCGGGTGACCCGGTTGAGCAGGTCGCCCGCGTGCACCGGGAGCCGTACGGTCCGCCCGGTGTTGGCGATACCTCGGGTGATGGACTGGCGTATCCACCACGTGGCATAGGTGGAGAACTTGAAACCCTTGCGCCAGTCGAACTTCTCGACGGCGTGCATCAGGCCCAGATTCCCCTCTTGGACCAGGTCCAGGAGGGGTACGTCGGCCGACTGGTACCGCTTGGCGATGGACACCACCAGTCGGAGGTTGGCCTTGACGAAAGCTTCAGTCGCTTCGTCGCCGTGACGGATGAGGCGTCGCAGCTGGCGGCGGCGCGCCGGGGTGATCTCCTCGGCACCGGCCAGCTCGCCCCGGGCGTCCCGGCCCGCCTCTATTGCCTGGGCCAGCCGGGCTTCGTCGTCCTTGCTGAGCAGGGCGTGCTTGCCCACATCGTTCAGGTAGAGGCGGACGAGGTCCTCTTCGGGCTGCACAGCACGCTTGTTGACCACCCGTCCTCGTCTCTGCTGTGGTTGAGACACGGCCCTCAGTGGAGCTGCAAGTGTCCAGCTCCTCGACTGTACCGGATCCCCTCCACTTCTCTCCCCCCCCGGAGCTGGCGCGCATGAGCCGACGACCCCTCCGGCCCGGATCGGTTACACTGAAGGGCGAGGGCAGTTGCAGTGACAAGGTTTCCCTCCGGCTCATGCAGAGTCAGGCCGTGACCCGTGTGATCCCCGGGTTGATACAGGCCAGGAAAGGAGGGGATCGTCAATGACAACCGGCACCGTCAAGTGGTTCAACTCCGAGAAGGGCTTCGGTTTCCTGTCCCAGGATGATGGCGGCCCTGATGTGTTCGTGCACTTCAGCGCCATCACCGGCAACGGGTACCGCAACCTCGAGGAGGACCAGAAGGTCCAGTTCGAGACCACCCAGGGCCCCAAGGGCCTTCAGGCCAGCAACGTCAGCGTGCGCTGACGGGCAGGTGACGCAGTCGGGGTCGCTGAGCATCGCCTCCGGCCTCGACCGCGTCGGTCCTGACTACTGGTGGAGGGGGCCCGACCCGTGCCGGGGGACCCGTCCGGTCCGGGACCACCCCGCCGGGTAGAGTGGACCAAGCGCTCAGATCGAGCGTTCCCTTCGCCCCTCCGAGTCGGACCTGACGTCGCGAGGAACGCATCGCCACTGAGCGGCCGGCGAAGCAGGATCCAGAGTTCGGAGCTCATCGCATGGCGGAATCCCGCCCCACGTCTTCTGCAAGTCCCCGCGTCGCGGACCGGACCCCGGGCCGACCCGACGCCGGGTTCGCCGCCCTCGGGGTCCCCCCTAGGCTCGCCGATGCCCTGGCCTCAGCCGGCATCCGCGAGCCGTTCCCCATCCAGGCTGCCACCCTCCCCGATGCGCTGGCCGGCCGCGACGTCCTCGGACGGGGCCGTACCGGATCAGGCAAAACTTTGGCATTCGTGTTGCCAGTAATTGCCAGGCTCGGTGGAAGCAACCGTCGGGTGGCCGGTCGTGACCCCCGGGCGCTGATCCTCGCTCCCACGCGTGAACTGGCCCGGCAGATCCTGGAAGTGGTCAAGCCTCTCGCCTCGGCTCAGGGGCTCATCGCCACCACGGTGTTCGGAGGGGTGCCGGACCGCCCGCAGATCGCCGCTCTGCGTCGCGGCGTCGACATCGTGGTCGCCTGCCCGGGCCGGCTCGAGGATCTCGTGCGCTCGGGGGCATGCCGCCTCGGTGCCGTCGAGGTGACCGTCCTCGACGAGGCCGACCACATGGCCGACCTGGGCTTCCTGCCGGCTGTCCGGCGCATCCTCGACCAGACGCCCGCTGGGGGCCAGAGGCTGCTGTTCTCGGCCACGCTGGACGGCGCGGTCAACGTTCTCGTGGACCGCTACCTGTCCAACCCGGTGGTGCACAGCGTCGATGACGACCGGTCCCCGGTGCCCCAGATGTCCCACCACGTGCTGCACGTCTCCGCCGCCGACCGGGTAGGGGCCCTGGTCGAGCTCGCCTCCACCCCCGGGCGGAAGGTGGTCTTCACCCGCACCAAGCACCGGGCCAAGCAGCTGGCCCGCCAGCTCGTGGCGGCCGGCGTTCCTGCGGTGGAGATGCACAGCAACCTCAGCCAGGGCGCCCGGGTCCGCAACCTCGACGCCTTCGCGTCCGGCCGCGCCAGCGTCTTGGTAGCCACCGACATCGCGGCACGCGGCCTGCACGTCGATGACGTCGAGCTGGTTATCCACGCCGACCCGCCCCTCGAGCACAAGACCTACCTCCACCGGTCCGGGCGCACCGCCCGGGCCGGAGCGGGAGGCACCGTCGTGACGCTGGCCACGGAGGAGCAGCGGGCCGACGTGGCCAAGCTCGGCCGCAAAGCCGGCGTGACCCCGGTGATCACCCAGCACCGTCCCGGACAGCGGACCCTCGCCCAGCTCGTCAGCGGCAGCACCGGGGCGGTGGCACCGGTCTCCCCGGCCGACGAGCACCCGGCGGGAGCCCGTCCGGCCAGGCCGGCCCACCGGAGCCGCCCGCGCCGGTCGGAGTCCCGCATGGCCGCCGATGCCCGGGGCGACCGGAGGCGCCAGGGAGCGCCCGGCCGACCCCGATGAGCCGGGGCGGCGAGAGTGCCGGGAAGCGACGGCTGACCGCGCAGCGCAACGATCGCAAGGCGGCCAAGAACGAGAGACGCCAGCAACGCCGGGACGAGAGCCCCGGGCCGGTCGACCAGGCCGAGATGATGACCCGGTTCCACCAGCTCAACGAGCTGCGGGAGGCCGGGGCCATCACCGAGGACGACTTCGAACTCCAGCGTCACGAGATCTTCGTGTCGCTGGGGCTCGAGGACCCCTGAGAGCGGGCCCACCGCAGCCCGATAAATTCAGCGAGCGTCCACCCAATCGTCACCGGAGGCAGTCGTCCGGCTCTCGTGCCCGTGGCACTATTCGGCGCATGGATGACGCAGCCGGTCGTCGCTTCGGCGCCATTGTGTGGAATTCGTCGGCCGCACGCGACGACGCCATCCAGTTCGTCGCGGCGTGCGACGGACTGGACTGGGCCATACAGATGGCCCAGACGGTGTGCTCGAGCGGCGAGCAGTGGGCGGTGGTGGACCTGATGACGATGGGAATAGCGGCCCGGGGCGGCCCTGAGCATCAGGCGCCCTCACGGCATCCCTCGTCGGGGCCGGGCCGGATCCTGAGCTCCGGTCGGTGAACTCCTAGCTGTCTCCGGCCCCCGGAAAGACCCGGGCCAGCTCCTCCCGCCACCCGGCCAGGCCACCGGGCCGGCCGGCGCGCCAGGCCCCCTCGATCATCCACCAGCCCAGGATGGTGCGACGGCTGGCTCCGACCGGGACCCGCCCGCCCCTGGCGAACCAGGGCTTCACCAGGCCCTCCAGGCCGGTGCCGGCGGCGAAGCGCTCCGGGGTGGGCAGCAGCATGACCCCGGCCGAGTCCTTGATGAAACGCAGGTCGGGGACCTGGTCCCACCGCCACTCCCGGTCCGGGCCGGTGTCCCCGAGCAGTAGCAGCCTGGTGTCGGTGACCAGGGCGGTCCCGGACGATCCCACGGCGGTGACCCTCGGCCGGGGGTCGGCCGGGGCCAGCTGCACGGCGGTCAGGCCGGGCAGGCGGGCAGCGAAGCGCTCGGCGGGGTCGAGGGTGCCGTCGACGAGAGCCGGATCGCTGAGGGTCCCGGCCTCGAAGCGCTCCAGCCAGGCCAGCACGGCCGGTCCGGCGGAGGGCACGGTGTCAGCCCGCCCCGCCCAGCCGGGACGGCAGGCGGTCAAGCCACTGCTCCAGCTGGCCCTGCGAGGCGGCGTAGGCCGCCTCCACCTTCAGCCACGCCGCAGCGATGGCCAGCGGCTTCACCGGCCCCGAGGTGAGGGTGGCCTCGTTGCGCAGCATGGCCGGCAGGTCGGCTCCGATGTCGAAGATCACTCCGTTCCACTGGGGCAGCACCTGCACCCGGCCCACGTCGGACCAGGACCATTCGTGCTTCACCTTGGACGCGTCGGCCACGAACAGCCGGTCGCTCGTCGCCCACGCCGAACCCTCGCTGGCACCGGTGAGCTTTGAATGCGCCACCATCCCGCCTCCGGGCGGGGCGTAGCCGACGTGCGGTATCTGTACTGCGAAGCGCTCCCCGTCATGGAACGGGGGCCGGCGGAACAGCTGGGTGAAGCGGACCTTCCCCGCCAGGAACCGATCCTGCCACCGGTGCAGTTCGTCGATGATCTGCCGTTCCTGGGACCCGGGTGCGTCCGCCACGGGGCAGAACCTACCTGGTCTGCATCGTGCTCTCGACGTCGAGCACCCGGCGCCCCACCGTCACCTGCCGGGATCGGGATTGCCACTACGGGGTGGAGGGGATGTCGTGCTGTCCTCCCGGCGCCGCCGCCCACCGTCGCTGGGATCCCTCGTAGTCGTCGAGGCTCCACATCAGGGCCCGTCTGGGGCGCAACTCGTAGAGCACGTCGAATGACGGGTCGCCCGACGGCAGGTAGTCGCCGTCCCCCGGTCGGTTGTACTTGGCCGAAAGGGCCTCCACCACCCGGCGATGCCGTGACGGGACACCCAGGTCGACGAGGTGACCGTGGACGATGCAGACGTCGTCACCGCTCTCGAGGTGCACCGTCGCTCGGGAATCCCGGGCCAGGTTCCTGGCCTTGAGCGTGGACCGGGCGCTGTAGAGGTACAGCGCCTGGTCCACCACCACGCCCCAGACGGGGGTGGCGTGGGGCCCTGCCGGGCCGGTCGTGGCCAGCCAGTAGTTCCGGGCGCGACCCAGGCGGCACGCCACCTCGGTCCATCCACGGCCGGCGTCGGGAAGGTCGATCACCGTCCGATGATCGGCGGTGTCGACCGGCGCGGGCAACGGTCGGCGAGCGGTTTAACACCCCCGCAGCCGGCCGGTAACCCGCCGTTGACAATCGCGGCCCGGCCGCTTCGTTGCCATCTGATGAAGATCGGTCCTGCCTGCCGGGGGCGCCCGGCGAGCGGGGCCACAATCCTGGCATGAGCCCCCCCTACGCCGGACCACCCGACGGGCGGATCGTCCCCCGCTACGCCGGCCCCGATACCTTCGCCCGCCTGCCCACCCTGGAATCCGTGGGGAGGGCGGACGTGGCGGTCGTCGGGGTGCCGTTCGACTCCGGCGTGTCCTACCGGCCCGGCGCCCGGTTCGGCCCGGCCGCGGTGAGGAGCGGCTCCAAGATGCTCCGCCCCTACCACCCGGGCCTGGACGTCGAACCGTGGAATGTCATGCAGGTGGCCGACGCCGGCGATCTGGCCGTCAACCCGTTCTCCATCGCCGAGGCCATCTCCGCCGTCGAAGAGGGGGCCCGGGCGCTGCTGGAGCGGGCCACCCACGCCATCGCCATCGGAGGGGACCACACCATCGCCCTGCCGCTGATCCGGGCCACCGCCGCGCAGCACGGGCCGCTGGCGCTCCTGCACTTCGACGCCCACCTCGACACCTGGGACACCTACTTCGGAGAGCCGTACACCCACGGGACCCCGTTTCGCCGGGCGGTGGAGGAGGGCCTACTGGACCCGGTCCGCTCGGTCCACGTGGGGACTAGGAGCCCCCTCTACTCCAGGTCCGACCTGTCGGACGACGCCGGCCTCGGGTTCACCACGATCAGCGCCTGGGACGTGGCCGCCTCGGGGATCGGTCCGGTGATCGAGCGGCTCCGGAGCAGGATCGGGGACCGGCCCGTCTACCTCAGCATCGACATCGACGTCCTGGACCCGGCCCACGCCCCCGGCACCGGGACGCCGGAGCCGGGCGGGCTGACCAGCCGGGAACTCCAGATGATGCTCCGGTCCCTCGACGGTATCGATGTCGTCGGCGCCGACGTGGTGGAGGTCGCCCCGGCCTACGACCACGCCGAGCTCACCGCCCTGGCCGCGGCCAACCTGGTGTACGAGATCCTGGCCCTGCTGGCCCGCAAGAGGTACTCCGGCATGGAAACGCAGCGTTCACACGAGCGATACAGCCGGGAAATAGACGCTCCGTAACTTACGGTCCGACAACTCAGACAGCCCCTAGGGTTCCGCAGCTCCGGGTCCTCCCCACGGGAGGGCCGGGAGGGTCTGGTCCGAGAGGGGCACGTAGCAGCAGTCAACGACGCCTGCGGTTGCGACACGGAGGGAGAAAAGCCCGGGAGGCCATTGGCTTCCCGGGCTTTTGCCTTTCCACCCAGAGCGTCGGGCTTACGACAGGAGCTTGGTATGGACACCATCAATGACATCAATGAGGATCACGAGGAGTTGGCCCGGACGCTCGCCGACCAGGGCGTGGAGTACGTATTCGCCGCCTTCATCGACATCACCGGCCGGGCCAAATCGAAATGCGTTCCGGTCGGGCACCTGCCGGCGCTGATGGCCGGCCACGAGCGCTACACCCCCAGGGGCATGGGGAACCTGGGCCAGATGACGCCCGACGAGGACGAGTGCGTGACCATCCCCGACCCGGACACCCTCCAGATCCTCCCCTGGGACCGGCGGGTGGCGTTCATGTCCGCAGACCTCCACTTCGGGGGCGCCGAGCCGTTCGCCCACTGCACCCGGTCGATCCTCAAACGACAGGTCGACGCCGCGGCGGAAGCCGGGTTCCGTCTCAACCTGGGAATCGAGACGGAGCTGTACGTGGTCAGGAGCCCGGCCGATGACTACAGGTACCTCCAGCCGCTCGCGGCCAGCGGTTCGCTGCGGCCCACACCGGCCTACGACGTCGAGTGCACCCTCGACGCCATGGGTTTCCTGGACCCGATGGTGAAGGCCATGAACGAGACCGGATTCGGGGTGTTCAGCTTCGACCAGGAGGGCGGGGACGGCCAGTACGAATTCGACTTCGACTACGCCCCGGCCCTGCAGATGGCTGACCGGGTGTCCTTCTTCCGGCTGATGGTCAAGCAGATGGCCAAGAACGCCGGGCTGATCGCCACCTTCATGCCGAAGCCCTACACCGAGGCGTGGGGATCGGGCGCCCACTTCAACATGAGCCTGGCCGACGTGGAGACCGGGGAGAACCTGTTCCGCGACATCGACGACGCCCGGGGCCGGGGCTGGAGCAAGACCGCCTACGGGTTCGTGGCAGGCATCCTCAAGCACGCCCCGGCCCTGGCCGCGATCTGCAATCCCACGGTCAACTCCTACAAGCGGCTCCAACCCCGGCTCTCCGACGGCACGGTCTCATGGGCCCCGGTGTGGGCGGCCTACGGGGACAACAACCGGTCCTGCATGCTGCGCCTGCCCCGCAACCGGCCCTGCGTGGAGAACCGGGCCGTGGACTCGGCGGCCAACCCGTACCTGGCTGCGGCATTCCTCCTGGCCGCCGGTCTCGACGGGGTGGCCGACAAGCTCGACCCGGGAGATCCCGTCGACGACGTCACCTACGACTGGGCCGGGAGCGGTCCCAGCTCGGGGGATCTCCAGGCGACCCGCCTACCCCGCAACCTGCTCGAGGCCATCGAGGCCTTCGACGCCGACCCGCTGACCCGCCAGGTGTTCCCGGCCGAGTTCGTGACCGCCTACATCGACATGAAGCTCGACGAGTGGAACAGCTACCACGGCCAGGTCAGCGAGTGGGAACGCTCGACCTACCTGACGATGTTCTGATGCCCGGAGCCGTCACCCCGCCCCCGGCTCCCGGCCCTCTCCGCTGGAGCGACATGGCCTGGCCGGAGCTCGGGACCACCTTCGACGCCCATCCCCGCGACGTGGGCCTGCTCCCTGTCGGAGCCACGGAGCAGCACGGCCCCCACCTGCCGACCGGGACCGACACCATCGTGGCCACCGCCATCTGTGAGGCGGTGTCGGCCCGCACCGGAGCCGTGGTCCTTCCCCCGGTGGCCGTCGGCTGCAGCTACGGGCACGGTCACAGGCTGCCCGGGACCTTCTCTCTCAGCCCCGAGGCGCTGGCCGCCCACGTCCGGGAGATGGTCGAGTGGGCGGCCCTGTCCGGGCTGCGACGGATCCTCATGGTCAACGCCCACTTCGGCAACCACGCCTCTTTGATGGTGGCGAGCGACCACATCCGGCTGGAGCGGCCCGATCTGCGGTGCGGCGTGGTCGCCTGGTGGTCCGCTGACCCGGAGGTGGCGGCGGAGACGGTCGCCGACGGCGAGGACATCCACGCCAACCGCAGCGAGACGTCACTCATGCTGGCCATAGCCCCCGATCTGGTGCATCTCGACCGTCTCCTCCACGCCGACGACCCGGACCGCACCGGGGACCTGGTGTTCCGCTACACCGCTCCGGCGCTGTCCACCAACGGGGTCACCGGTCGGCCGTCGGAGGCATCGGCCGAGCTGGGCCGACGCCTGCTGGAGCGCACGGCGCGAGCCATCTCCGACCGGGTCGAGCGGGGCCGGGTGGAGGAGCCCCCGCTGGCCGATCACAGCCCCGGATCGCCGGGGCGGGCCGCGCCTGCGCCGGCCCCGGAGGCTGTGGCGTGACCCCGCAGGTGGCGGTCCTCATCGGCCGCAGCCCGGAACGGCGCTACTCGGTCCACCGGGGCTACGTCGACGCCGTCCACGCCGTGGGCGCGATGCCGCTCCTGCTGGCCGCGGGCCCCGGGGTCGACCCGGAACCCGTCCTCGACGCCATCGGGAGTTGCTCCGGGCTGATAGTGACGGGAGGCAACGACGTCGACCCGCAGCTGTACGGCCTGGAGCGGGGCCGCGGGGAGAAGGACCTGGATCCCGACCGCGACGCCGTCGAGGCCGCCGCTGTCCACGCCGCCCTGGCCGCGGGCCAGCGGGTGCTCGGCATATGCCGGGGGATCCAGCTGCTGGCGGCCGCCCTGGGAGGGACCCTGGTGGGTGACCTCCCGGCCGCCGGTCACATCGGTCACGAGGACGAGGACCGGGAGGCGACGCCCGTGCACGGGATCACCGCCGAGCCCGGATCCCTGGCGTTGCAGGCGCTGGCCGGGGCGGCGGCCGTCAACTCCATCCACCACCAGGCGGTGGCCACCACCGGTGCGGTCCTGACGGCCACGGCCTGGAGCCCCGACGGCGTCATCGAAGCGGTGGAAGGACCCGGCGTGCTCGGCATCCAGTGGCACCCCGAGCGCATGATCGGCACCGATCCCCGCCACCTGGCCTGCTTCCGGTGGGTCGCGGGGAGATGACCGTCGCCGTGGTCACCGGGGCCGGGCGGGGGCTGGGCCGGGGGATAGCCATCGGTCTGGCCGCGGCCGGCCATGATCTGGTGCTCGGCTGGAACCGCGACCGCTCCTCCCTCCTCGAGACCCTGTCCGAGGTCACCGATCGTGGTGTGCGGGCCGTCGCCGTGCAGGGAGACGTCTCCGACCCGGGCACCTCCGCCCGCCTGGCGGCAGCCGCCACCGGCGACCTCGGCGGTCTCGACGTCTGGGTCAACAACGCCGGGGTATCGGTCCTGGCCCCGCTGACCGGGACCACCACGACAGACCTCGAGCGCATGATGGCGGTCAATTTCTACGGAGTCTTCCACGGGGTGCAGGCGGCGGCCAGCGCCATGGGCGGCACCGGCGGGGGCGGCCGGATCATCAACGTGGCATCCGACCTGGGCCTCGAGGCGGCCCCCCTCCTGGCCGGCTACAGCGCCACCAAGTTCGCCGTGGTCGGCCTCACCCAGGCCGCCGCGGTGGAGCTCGGCCCGCTCGGCATCTCGGTCAACTCCGTCTGCCCGGGCACCGTCGAGACCGACATGGTCGCCACGGAGGAGCAGGCCGAAGCCCACCTGACCGGGCGACCGGTCGACGAGGTGCGGGCCCGCTTGGTGGCCGCGGTGCCGGCCGGGCGGCTCTGCACGGTCGAGGACGTGGCCGCCGTCGTGGTCTTCCTGGCCGGCCCCACCGCCGGGTTCGTCACCGGCCAGGCCATCTGCACCAACGGCGGATCGATCCGGCATTGAAACCGATTTCCCGACAAGGAGACACAACCGACATGTTCCAGTCCCCCCACCCGACCCGCCGCCGGACACTGCTCGCCGGAGTCATGGCCACCGCAGCTCTGGGTCTGACCGCCTGCGGTGGCGGCACCTCGACCAGCTCCGCGGCCTCGCCGGCCGCGCTCAACGTGTCGGCCTCGCACACGCTCAACCTGGCCTTCGGAGCCGACATGCAGGTCCCCGACCCCGACATCTTCTACGAGATCGAGGGCAACGCCGTGGTCACCTCGCTCTACGAGGGGCTGGTCAGATACGCCAACGGGTCCACCAGGATCGTCCCGGCCCTGGCCCAGAGCTGGACCATATCCCCCGACGGGACGACCTACACGTTCCACCTGCGCCCAGGGGTGACGTTCCACGACGGCACGCCGGTCAACTCGCAGGCCGCGGCATTCAGCTTCGCCCGCCGGGCCGGGGTCAACTCGGCCCCCGCCTACATGGTCGCCGACGTGGTCTCCACCCAGACCCCCGATCCGCTCACCTTCGTCGTCCATCTCGACCACCCGGTCTCCGCGTTCATGGACTACCTGGCCTCGCCCTACGGGCCGAAGCTGGTCAGCCCCACCACGGTCAAGGCCCATGAGGTAGGGGTCAGTGCCGCAAGCCCCAACGGCGACTGGGCCCAGCAGTACCTCAAGACCCACGACGCCGGGACCGGTCCGTACCAGATAACCCAGTTCGTCCCGGGCAGCCACTACGTCCTGTCCGCCTACAACGGGTACTGGGGGACCAAGCCGTACTACACGACGGTCAACATCAACATCGTCCCCGACGTCAGCGTCCAGCAGGCCGAGCTGCAGAGCGGCCAGCTGTCGATGATCCTGCACGGCCTGCCCGTCAACGCGGTCCAGAGCTTCCAGGCCGACAAGAACTTCGAGGTGCAGGCCTTCCCGGCCCAGCTGAAAGCCATGCTCGCCGTCAACCCCCACCTCGGGATCTTCCAGAGCCCGGCGGTGCGATCGGCGCTCAGACAGGCCATCAACAAGGCCGCCATCGTGGCGGCGGTCTACGGCAACACGCTCGCCACCGTGTCCACCCAGGCGTACCCGGTGCAGGAGTTCCCCGCCGGCATGGCCGCTGACAACCCGACCTACGACCCGGCGGCGCTCAAGAAGGCCCTGGCCGCCACCCCCGGGTCGAGGAACATCAGCCTGGCCTACTCCACCGACGACCCGACCAACCAGCGGCTCGCCGAGTTCGTGCAGAGCGAGCTCGACGCCGAGGGTCTCAACGTCCAGGTCCACGGGGTGCCCCTCGGGCAGGTGTTCGACTTCGCCAGCACCCCGGCGTCGCAGCTGCCGAACCTGCTGGTCTGGACCGTCAACCCCGACGACTCCGCCCCCGACAGCTGGATCCGCATCTTCTCGAACACCAACGGGTCGCTCAACGAGATGCACGGCTCGGTGCCCCAGGCCGACGCGCTGATGGACGCCGGCCTGCACTCCACCGACCCGGCCACCATCCAGAAGGACTACGCCGAGGCCGGGACGCTGGTGGCCAACTCCGGGGAGTGGATCAGCATCGCCGACGTCAAGGACGTGGTGGTCTCCCACGCCGGGGTCACCGGCTGGTACTTCCAGCTGCCGACCGCCGACACGGTCGTGCTGGGCGACCTCACCTACAAGGCGCCGGGCAAGGCATGACGGCCGTCACCGCCGTGCTGCGCCGGGTCCGGGCCCAAGCGGCCTCCAGCGGGGGAGTCGGCACCCCGCTCCCGGATCCCGGTCACCTGGCCCGTGTCGACGACCTGCACGTGTCGTTCAAGCGGGGGGACCGCATGGTGCGGGCCGTCCGCGGCGTGACGCTCGACATCGGCCCCGGCGAGGTCCTCGGCCTGGTCGGCGAGTCGGGATCGGGGAAGAGCGTGCTCGGGCTGTCCCTGCTCGGGCTCCTGCCGACCAGCCCGGCGCCGATCATCTCCGGGAGGGCCGTCGTGTCGGGAACCGACATGGTGAGCGCCGCCCCGGAGGAGCGCCGGCTCATCCGGCGCCGGCACATGGGGGCGGTGTTCCAGGACCCGATGACCTCGCTCAACCCCACCATGCGGATAGGCCGGCAGGTGGCCGAGGCCACCGGCGGTGACGAGCCGGTGATCGAGCTCCTCGACTCGGTGGGCATCCCCGACCCCAGGCGCCGGATGGACGCCTACCCCCACGAGCTGTCCGGGGGCCTGCGACAGCGGGTCATGATCGCCATGGCCATCGCCGGATCGCCGTCGCTGGTGATCGCCGACGAGCCGACCACCGCCCTGGACGTGACGGTGCAGGCCCAGATACTCGAGCTGATCCGCCGGCTCTGCGACAGCAGGGGTATGAGCTTCATCCTGGTGACCCACGACCTGGGTGTCGCGGCCCAGATAAGCGACCGCATCGCCGTCCTCTACGGCGGACGCCTGGCCGAGGTGGGCCCCTCCGGGACCATCTTCGACCACAGCCGCCACCCCTACACCCGGGGCCTGCTGCGGTCCCGGCTGGTCCTCGGCTCCGACCGGGGCCGCCCGGTGACCACGCTGCCGGGGGAACCCCCCGACCCCCGGGCCCACCCGCCGGGGTGCCCCTTCTCCCCCCGGTGTGCCCACCGGAGCAGTGACTGCGACGTCACCCTTCCGGAACTGGTGGCGGGGCCGGCCGCGGGCAGCGCCGTGGCCTGCCTCCACCCGGTGGACCCTGACGCCCCCGCCCGCTCCGAGGAGCCGGCCGCACCGTGGCCGGCGCCGGCGCCGCGCTCGGGGGGACGCGATCCGGCGGTCCTGGTCCACGACGTGCACAAGGCCTTCACCCTCGGGTCCGGCTGGAGGAAGGCCCGGCTGCACGCCCTGCGCGGGGTGTCGCTCGAGGTCGACCGGGGCGAGGCCGTCGCCCTCGTGGGGGAGAGCGGGTGCGGCAAGTCCACCCTGCTGCGGACCGTGGCCGGGCTGTACCAACCCGACGGGGGCAGCGTGGAGTTCTCCCGGGATGCGGCCGCCCAGATGGTCTTCCAGGATGCCGGCGCCTCGCTCACCCCCTGGCTCAGCATCGGCGAGCTCATCGGTGAGCGCCTGAGACACCAGGGGCTGAGCCGGGCCCAGCAGGCGGAGAAGGTCCGCCAGGCGCTCTCCCTGGTCGGGCTCCCGGCCGAGGTCGCATCGGCCAAGCCCGGGCAGCTGTCGGGGGGCCAGCGCCAGAGGGCCGCTCTGGCCCGGGCGACGGTCGTCCCGCCGGCCGTCCTCCTGTGCGACGAACCGACCAGTGCGCTCGACGTCTCGCTGGCCGCAACGGTCCTCAACCTCATCGGCCGGCTACGGCGGGAGCTGGACATGGCGGTGCTGTTCGTGACCCACGACCTGGCCGCAGCCCGGATCGTCGCCGACCGCATCGCGGTCATGTACCTGGGCCAGATAGTGGAGTCCGGCCCTTCGGAGGACGTGTGCGCCCGCCCGTCCCATCCCTACACCCGGGCCCTCCTGGCCGCCGTGCCCGACATCGGCCTCTCCCGGGTCCGCATATCCGGCGAGCCGGCCAACCCTCTCGACCCCCCGGCCGGATGCGGATTCCACACCCGCTGCCCCGACCGCATCGACGGGTGCGCCACCCGGTCCCAGACCCTCGTGCCCCTCGACGGTCCGCCCGGGTCGTGGTCTGCCGGCCCGGACCCGGACCGGCGGATGGTGGCGTGCTCGGTGGTCGCGCCCGCCCCGATCCCCCAGCCGAACGGCAGCCTGCCGGGAAAGGAAGACTGATGGCTGTAGCCGAACCGTTCATCGCGGCGTCACCCCTCCGGCGGTCAGGACCGGTCCGGGCGCTGCGCTCGTTCACCGGACGGGTGGCGGTCCTCGACCTGGCGGCCATCGCAGCCCTGCTGCTGCTGGTGGTCGTCGCGGTGGCCGCTCCGCTCCTGGCGACCCACAATCCGGTTCAGCCGGCCGGGACGTCGTTCGTGCCCCCCGGCCACGGAGGGTTCCTCTTCGGGACCGACGAGGTGGGCCAGGACATCTTCAGTCGGGTGCTGTTCGGGCTGCGCTCCAGCCTGGAGGCCGCCGGTGCGGTGATCGCCTCCGGTGTGGTGATCGGTGGCGCCATCGGGCTGGCCGCCGGGGCGGCCGGCGGGTGGGTCGACGATCTGCTCATGCGCTTCACCGACGTGTTCCTGGCCCTGCCCGGCCCGGTGCTGGCCATCGCCGTGGTGGCCGCCCTCGGCCCCAGTTTCACCCACACCCTGATCGGGGTGGGAATCGTGTGGTGGCCGTTCTACGCCCGCATCGTGCGGGCCGAGGTCAAGGCGCTGGCCGCCCGGCCCCACATCGAGGCGGCGAGGATGGCAGGGGTCGGGGCGTCCCGGAGGGCGTGGCGGCACCTGCTTCCCGGAGCGGTACCGGCGGTGCTGGTGACAGCCAGCCTGGATGTGGGCAACCTGATCGTCACCCTGGCATCGCTGTCGTTCCTGGGTCTCGGCGCCCCGGCCCCCGCCCCGGAACTGGGCTCCATGGCTGCCCGGGGCCTGCAGTACCTGCTGCAGGAGTGGTGGGTGCCGGTCATGCCGGCCCTGGCCGTGTTCATCGTGGCTCTGGTCGCCAACCTGGCCGGCGACGGGCTCAGGGACCTGCTGGGGGACCGATGATCAAGGTCATAGGCAAACGGCTACTGGCCATGGTGGCCATACTCCTGGTCCTCTCGGCCTCGGTGTTCATCCTGCAGAAGATGAGCCGCACCGACCCGGTGCACGCCTACCTGGGCGCCAACGCGTCGAAGCAGGCGATCGCCCGGGAGAGCCACATCCTCGGCTACGACCGACCTCTCATCGACCAGTACCTCCACTACGTGAAGGGTCTGCTGACCGGCGATCTGGGCCAGTCGCTGCGGACCCGCCGGCCGGTCGCCACCGACCTCGGGGCGTACCTGCCGGCCACCGTCGAGCTGACGCTGTTCGGCCTGCTCCTCGCCTCGGTGCTCGGCGCCCTCCTGGGCGTCGCCTCAGCGGGACGGTGGCGGGGCTCCGGAGTAGAT
>JAKAXN010000329.1 GCA_021816565.1 Actinomycetes bacterium | reverse complement strand
CGGCGCCGTCGAGGCGCTGCTCGTGGATGGACATCATGGCCTTGAACCGGCGGATGATGGCCCGGGCCTCGGGCAGGCTCTTGCCCTTGACCGCGGTCGACATCATCGACGCCGACGACTGGCTGATGGAGCAACCCTGCCCGCTCAACTTGATGTCGCCGAGCTGGTCCCCGTCCACCTGGACGTAGATGGTGATCTCATCGCCGCACAGCGGGTTGAACCCGGTCTCGGCGTGGGCGGGGGGAGTGGGCAACTCGCCCCGGTTGCGGGGGTTGCGGTAGTGGTCGAGGATGATCTCTCGGTAGAGGTCTTCGAGTCCCGGCATTGGTGCAGACGGCTCCTGTAGGGCGGGTCTAGAGGGCGAACAGTTCGTCGGCCGAGGTCAGGGCGGCGATGAGCGCGTCCACGTCGGCCTCATCGTTGTACACCGAGAACGACGCCCGGGCGGTGGCCCCGACCCCCAGCCGGCGCATCAGGGGCTTGGCGCAGTGGTGGCCGGCCCGCACGCACACCCCGGCTTCGTCGAGGACCTGCGACAGGTCGTGGGGGTGAACGTTGCGGTACTGGAACGAGATGACCCCGCCCCGCTGCTCGGCCGACGCCGGGCCGTGGATGACGATGTCGGGGTGGGCGTCGCGCAGGGCCCGCAGGGCGTAGTCGGTGAGGCGCCGCTCGTGCTCGCGCACCGCGTCCATGCCCAGGTTCTCGAGGTAGGCGATGGCCGCCGACAGCCCGACGGCCTCGGCGATGGGCGGCGTGCCGGCCTCGAACTTCCAGGGCACGTCGTTGGTCGAGAAGCCGTCGAGGCGCACGTCGCGGATCATCTCGCCCCCGCACATGAACGGCGGCATGGCCTCGAGCAGCTCGGGTCGGGCCCACAGGGCGCCGATCCCGGTCGGGCCCAGCATCTTGTGGCCGGTGATACCGAAGAAGTCGCAGTCGAGGGCGGTCACGTCGGTGCGCAGGTGGGGGCTGTGCTGCGCCCCGTCCACCAGGACCAGCGCCCCGGCGGCGTGAGCCGCGTCGGCCAGGTCGCGCACCGGGTTGATGGTGCCGAGCACGTTGGAGACGGAGGTGACGCCGAGCAGCCGGGCCCCGTCGAGGACCTCGTCGAGGCGGCTCATGTCGAGCAGGCCGTCGTCGAGGACCGGGATGTAGCGGATCTCGATGCCCCGCTCCGCCTTCAGGGCCAGCCACGGCACCAGGTTGGCGTGGTGCTCCATCTCGGTCAGAACCACCACGTCCCCGGACCGCAGGTTGGCCCGGCCCCAGGAGTAGGCCACCAGGTTCATCGCCTCGGTGACGTTCTTGGTGAAGACGATCTCCGCCGGGTTGGCGGCCCCGATGAACCGGGCCAGGTCCGTGCGGGCCGCCTCGTAGAGGCGGGTGGCCTCCTCGGCGATGGCGTAGACCCCCCGGTGCACGTTGGCGTGGGTGGTCTCGTAGTAGCGGCCCATGGCCTCTATCACCGAGGTCGGCTTCTGTGACGAGGAGGCCGAGTCCAGGTACACGAGCCTCTTGTCGTGGACCGTGCGGTCCAGGATGGGGAAGTCCTTCTTGATCCTCTGAACGTCTAGGAGCGCCACGCTTCGTACCCTTCCTGCTCGATCTGCACGGCCAGCTCCGGACCGCCGCTCGTAACTATCCGGCCGTCCACCAGGAGATGCACCACGTCGGGCTTCAGCTGGTCCAGGATCCGGTGGTAGTGGGTGACCACCAGCACGCCGAGATCGGGCCGGGTCTGGCGTACGGCCTGGACCCCCCGGGCCACCACCCCGAGGGCGTCGATGTCGAGCCCCGAGTCGGTCTCGTCCAAGATGGCGATCTCGGGCTCGAGGATGGCCAGCTGGAGAACCTCGTTGCGCTTCTTCTCGCCCCCCGAGAAGCCCTCGTTCAGGTAGCGGTCGCCGAACGAGGGGTCCATGCCCAGCTTCTTCATCCACTCCATGATCGAGACCCGCAGCTCCAGCACGGACAGGTCCATACCCCGCCGGGCGGAAAGGGCCTGGCGCAGGAACTGCGCCACGGGGACGCCGGGTATCTCCTCGGGGTACTGGAACGCCAGGAACACCCCGGCCTTGCCCCGCACGTCGGGCGGCCATCCCGTGATGTCCTCACCCTTGAAGAAGATCTGTCCGCCGGTCACCTCGTAGGCCGGGTTGCCGAGCAGGGTGTTGGCCAGCGTCGACTTGCCCGAACCGTTGGGGCCCATCAGGGCGTGCACCTGCCCGGCGTCGACCACCAGATTGACGCCTTTCAGGATCGGCGTGCCTTCGACCGAAGCGTGGAGATCTTTGACCTCGAACAGGGGGGGAGCCACCCCTGAAGTCTATTACCACTACGGCGATAGGGAAAAATATGGTCGCTGGTCGGTACGGGACCCCCGTCTCCGGGAACTAGCCTCCGCAGCGATGCCTGCTACAGGTGAATCCGGACCCTGGACGTCGCAGGCGAGCGTCTCTCTGGGCGGTCCCGGTGACCGGGTGACGCTGGTCGAGGGCTCGGCGTTTCTGATCTGCTCGGCCGCGGGGGAGGTCTCGCCCGACTCGGCCGAGGGGCTGTTCTTCCGCGACACCCGGTTCCTCTCGTCCCTGGTGATGCGCATCAACGGCGACCGGCCCGAGGCCCTGGCCCGCTCCACGCCCGACCCCTACACGGCCACCTTCGTGGGCCGGGCCCGGCCCCGGGTCGGGCGGGCCGACTCGGATCTGATGGTGGAGCGACGCCGCTACGTGGGGCGGGGCATGCGCGAGGACCTGGTGGTGCGCAACTTCGGCGAGGAGCCGGCGTACTGCGCGGTGGAGATGGTCTACGGCGCCGACTTCGCCGACCTGTTCGCGGTCAAGGAGGGGAGGCTCCCGGCCGAGGTCGAGGGACCGGTGGACAATCAGGACGGTGCCGTGGTGTTCCGGCACAAGTCCGGCAACCACCGGCGCAGCCTGCGCATCTCCTTCTCGGAGCCCCCGGTGCTCGACGGCCCCATCGCCCGCTGGGAGGTCATCATCGCCTCCAAGGGCAGCTGGTCGCTGTGCGAGCAGTTCTCCTGCGGGATCGACACCGACGAGATCGAGCCCCGCTGGTTGTGCGGCCAGCCGGTGGCCCGGGCCAAGCCGGCGGAGCGCATGGCCGCCTGGCGGCGCAGCGTCCCGGTGGTCGACACCGACCACGACGGCCTGCGGGCGGTGGTGTCGCGCAGCGCCGAGGACCTGGGTGCGCTGCGCATATTCGACCCCGACTACCCGGAGCGCACGGTGGTGGCGGCCGGCGCACCGTGGTTCATGACCCTGTTCGGGCGCGACTCGCTCATCAGCGCCCACATGGCCCTGCTGGTGGACCCGGAGCTGGCCCTCGGGACGCTGCAGACCCTGGCCCGCTTCCAGGGCGCCGACGAGCGCCCCTACAACGAGGAGGAGCCGGGCCGGATCCTGCACGAGATGCGATTCGGGGAGGCGTCCTCGCTGTCGCTCGGGGGCGGCACGATCTACTACGGCACGGCCGACGCCACGCCCCTGTTCGTCATGCTCCTCGGCGAGCTGCGCCGCTGGGGCCTGGCCCGCGAGGCGGTCGACGAGCTGCTACCCCACGCCGACCGGGCCCTGGAGTGGATCGAGAAGTTCGGCGACCGCGACGGCGACGGCTACGTGGAGTACCAGCGCACATCCGACCGGGGGCTGCGCAACCAGGGCTGGAAGGACTCCCACGACGCCATCCGCTTCGCCGACGGCCGGCTGGCCGACCCGCCCATAGCCCTGGCCGAGGTGCAGGGATACACCTACGGCGCCTACCTGGCCCGGGCGTTCTTCGCCGCCGAAGCCGGCGACACGACCCTGTCGAGCGAGCTGCGGGCCCGGGCGGCCGAGCTGAAGGCCAACTTCAACCGGGACTTCTGGCTGGAGGACCGGGGGTGGCTGGCCATGGGGCTGGACCGGGACAAGAAGCCCATCGACGCCCTGGCGTCGAACATGGGCCACTGCCTGTGGACCGGCATACTCGACGCCGACAAGGCCGACGCGGTGGCCAAGAAGCTGACCGGCCCCGACATGTTCAGCGGGTGGGGGGTGCGGACCCTCGGCGCGTCGATGGTCGGCTACAACCCGATCAGCTACCACTGCGGCTCGGTCTGGCCCCACGACAACGCCATAGTTGCCGCCGGGCTGATGCGTTACGGCTACGTCCGGGAGGCGCAGCGGGTCATCATGGCGGTGCTCGACGCGGCCCTGGCCCAGGGCGGGCGGCTCCCGGAGCTGTTCTCCGGGCTGGAGCGCATGGAGCAGCCGTTGATCGTGCCCTACCCCACGTCCTGCTCACCCCAGGCCTGGGCCGCGGCCTCACCGCTTCTGATGCTGCGGACCCTGCTGCGCCTGGACCCCTGGGTGCCGCGGGGCAAGGTGTGGCTCCACCCGGCCCTGCCGGAGCAGATCGGCCGGCTGCACGTGGGCCGGATCCCGCTGGCCGGGGCCCGGGTGTCGGTGACGGTGGAGGGCGACAGCGTGTCGGTCGAGGGGCTGCCCGACGACCTCGAGCTGGTCGACGCCCCCCGCCACCCCCTGACCGGCTCGTAGCCGCGCCCTGTGGCGCGGGCGGCGCCTACCAGCCCCGGTCGATCCACTCCTGCAGGTGCGGGCTCTCCTCGCCGATGGTGGTGTCGGTGCCGTGGCCGGGCATCACGATGGTGTCGGCGGGGAGGGGGGAGAACAGCCGCTGCTCGATCGAGGAGATGATGGTGGGGAAGTCCCCGCCGGGGAACGTGGTGTTCCCGGGACCGCCCGGGAACAGGGTGTCGCCGCTGAAGAGCACCGGGGACCCCTCCAGGCGGAAGCAGATCGAGCCCGGGGTGTGCCCGGGAGTGGCGATGGTGTGCAGCCGCAGGCGGCCCACCTCGATCACCGAGTCGTCCTGCAGCACGAAGTCGTAGGAGGGGAGCATCTCGGCGTCGGCGGAGGTCACCCCGACGTCGTAGCCGGCGTCGCGCACGGCCGGGACGGCCTGGATGTGGTCCCAGTGACCGTGGGTCTCGAGGACCTTGCGGACCCCCAACCTCTGGCACATCTCGAGGAGTTTCTCGTGCTCGTTGGCCGCGTCGATCAGCACCGCGTCGCCGGTCTGCTTGCAGCGCAGGACATACACGTTGTTGTCCATCGGGCCCACCACGACCCGGTGGATCTCGGCGGTCGAGTCCTCGTAATGCATTGGATCCAGCCTATGGGCTAGAAAGGGGGTCCTGTTACCCAGTCACCGAGATGCGGGCGTGCCCGAGGGGGACCCAACAGCGTGAATTTCGCTTTCAGTGAAGAGCAGGAAGAACTCCGCAAGGCGGTTCGCCGGTTCCTGGAGGACAAGTC
>JAKAXN010000328.1 GCA_021816565.1 Actinomycetes bacterium | reverse complement strand
CGGGGTCCCGGTCCGCATCGGGGTCAACGCCGGCTCGCTCGACCCCCGCCTGTACAAGAAGTACGGCGGGGCCACCCCGGAGGCCCTGGTCGAGTCGGCCCAGATCGAGCTGGGCCTCTTCGCCGAGGAGGGCTTCGACAACGTCAAGATCTCGGTCAAGGCGTCCAACGTGCCGCTGATGATCGAGGCGTACCGCCAGCTGTCGGAGGTCACCGACCACCCGCTGCACCTGGGGGTCACCGAGGCCGGCCCGCCGCCGGCCGGGACCATCAAGGCCACCGCCGGAATCGCCACCCTCCTGTCCGAGGGCATCGGCGACACCATCCGCTACTCGCTGACCGCCGACCCCGTGGAGGAGGCCCGGGCCGGCCGGGTGCTGCTCGAGTCGCTGGGCCTGCGGGAGCGCACCTCGGTCGACCTGATCGCCTGCCCGGCCTGCGGGCGGGCCGAGATCGACGTCTACAAGGTCGCCCAGGAGGCCCAGGCGGCCCTGGAGAAGAAGGAGATCCCCCTGCAGGTGGCGGTCATGGGCTGCGTGGTCAACGGCCCCGGCGAGGCCCGCTCCGCCGACCTGGGCATCGCCGCCGGCCGTCACCGGGGCCACCTGTTCATTCAGGGCCAGATCGTGCGGGTGGTCCCCGAGGACGAGATGGTGGCGGCCCTGGTGGACGAGGCCGAGAAGCTGGTCAAGGAGGGGGTGGCGGCCCGCCTGGCCGCCGCCGACCGCTCGGCCGCCGCCGAGGCCGAGGCCGACCGCCGGGCTCTCCTCGACGACAAGGGGTCCGACGCCAACAACTCCGAGGCCCGGGTCGAGCTGATCGACCGGCGCCTGCAGTAAATCGGGTGTGGCCGCCGGACCCGGCGGTCACACTGGACCCATGAGCGATCCGGGGATCCGCAGGCTACGGCCCGGCGAGCAGGATGCCTTCATCGAGTCGGTGCGCATCCCGTTCCTCGACCCGGCCGTCGAGGGCGCCCCCGAGGAGCCCTGGGTGGACCGGGCCCGGCGCCGGACCGACCCGGAGCGGTCATGGGTGGCGGAGGACCGGGGCCGCTTCGTGGCCAACTGCGCGGTCCACTCCATGGACCTGACCGTGCCGGCACCACCGGGGCGGCCCTGCCCGGTGGTCCCCATGGGCGGCGTGACTGCGGTCGGGGTGCACCCCACCCACCGCCGGCGGGGCCTCCTCACCCGCCTGATGGCCGAGATGCTGGCCGACTGCCGCCGGAGGGGGGAACCGCTCGCCGGGCTGCACGCATCGGAGTCGTCGATCTACGGCCGCTTCGGGTTCGGGCTGGCCAGCCAGGCCGCCACCTGCACCATCGACAGCCGGGAGGCCCGGCTCCTCGTCCCGCCGACCCCGCTCGGCCTGCAGTTCCTCGGCCGGGGTGAGGCAGCCAAGGTCCTGCCCGAGCTGTTCGACCGCCAGCGCCGCACCAGGGCCGGCGAGGTCAACCGCGACGCCATCCGGTGGGAGGAGTTCCTGGCCTCCCAGCCGGGGCCGCGCCAAGGGGGCAGGGGCGCGTTCATCGCCGCCTGCGAGGACGGCTACGTCATCTACCGGGCCGTCGAGAGCCCCGGTACCTGGCAGCGGGGATCCATCGTCGTCGAGGAGCTGCGGGGCATGACCCCCGAGGTGGAAGCCGGGCTCTGGCAGTTCGTGTTCGACCTCGACCTCGCCGACGAGGTCACCGCTGCCCGCCGTCCGGTGGATGAGCCGCTCGGGTGGCGCCTGGCCGATCCCCGCCAGCTGCGGGTGACCGGCACCGAGGACCGCCTCTGGCTGCGGATCCTCGACGTGCCCGCCGCCCTCACCGCCCGCGGCTACCGCTTCGCCGGCCGCCTGGTGCTCGAGGTGGTGGCACCCCCCGCCGGGGCCGACCCCGGGGACCCGGCGCCCGGGCGCTGGCTGCTCGACGCCGGTCCCGACGGGGCGGCCTGCGGCCCGGCGGGGGCCGGTCGCCCGGCCGACCTGCGCCTGGACGTGACCGCCCTCGGGAGCCTGTACCTGGGCGTCGCCGCGGCGTCGTCGCTGGCTGCGGCCGGGCGGGTGGAGGAGCTGACGCCCGGAAGCCTGCGGTTGGCCGACGGCCTGTTCGGCACGTGGCCGGCTCCGGCCACCGGGACCGGCTTCTGAGCGGGCCGGTCGTTTTTCCCTAAGGTTCAGCACTTATGGCATCGCCGATCACCCCCCGCGAGCAGGACTTCCCCCGCTGGTACCAGGACGTAATCACCCAGGCCGAACTGGCCGACAACGGGCCGGTGCGCGGCACCATGGTCATCCGGCCGTGGGGCTACGCCATCTGGGAGCGGATGCAGGCCGAGCTGGACCGCCGCATCAAGGAGGCCGGCGCCGACAACGCGTACTTCCCGCTGTTCATCCCCGAGAGCTACCTGACCCGCGAGGCCGAGCACGTC
Organism: Actinomycetes bacterium; assembly: GCA_021816565.1. Next base: position 2,926 of record JAKAXN010000328.1, on the reverse strand, counting down.
GAGGGGTTCAGCCCCGAGCTGGCGGTGGTCACCCACGGCGGCGGCAAGCAGCTCGAGGAGCCGGTCGTGGTCCGGCCCACCAGCGAGACGGTGATCAACAGCTTCATCGCCAAGTGGGTGCACAGCTACCGGGACCTGCCGCTGCTGCTCAACCAGTGGGCCAACGTGGTCCGCTGGGAGCTGCGCCCCCGGCTGTTCCTGCGCACCAGCGAGTTCCTCTGGCAGGAGGGCCACACCGCCCACGCCACCGCCGACGACGCCCGCGGCTACGCCCTGCGCATCCTGCGCGACGTGTACCAGGCCACCATGGAGGACGTGCTCGCGGTGCCGGTCCTCACCGGCCACAAGACCGCCCGGGAGCGCTTCGCCGGGGCCGTGCGGACCTGGACCTGCGAGGGCATGATGGGCGACGGCAAGGCCCTGCAGATGGGCACCAGCCACGAGCTGGGCCAGAACTTCGCCCGGGCCTTCGGCATCCAGTACTCCACCGAGGCCGGTACCCAGGAGTACGCCTGGCAGACGTCGTGGGGGGTGTCCACCCGGCTGATCGGCGCGCTGATCATGGCCCACGGCGACGACGCCGGCCTGCGCCTCCCGCCGGCCCTGGCCCCGGTCGAGGTGGTGGTGGTGCTGGTGCGCGACGAGCAGGGCGCGGCGGCTGCGGCCGCCCAGCTGGCCGCCGAGCTGCGCGCCGGCGGTGCCCGGGTCCGCGTCGACGACCGGGTCGCCACCTCCTTCGGCCGCCGGGCCGTGGAGTGGGAACTCAAGGGCGTGCCGGTGCGGGTGGAGGTCGGGCCCCGGGACCTGGCCTCGGGCCAGGTGACCCTCGTGCGCCGGGATCGCCAGGAGAAGAGGCCGGTACCGCTCGCCGGGGTGGCCGCGGAGGTGCGCGCCATGCTCGACTCGGTGCAGTCCGACCTGCTCGAGGACGCCCGCCGCCACCGCCGGGAGCGCACCGCCGAGGCGTCGGACGCCCGGGAGGCCGTCGAGGCGGTGGAGAGCGGTCCCGGTGGCCGTCCCGGCTTCGCCCTGGTGCCGTGGGACCGCCTCGGTGAGGAGGGCGAGACCGAGCTGGCCGGCTCCGGGCTGACCGTCCGCTGCCTGCGCCGGGCGGACGGGTCGCTGGCCGAATCCGACACCGAGTCCGGTCTGGTGGCGGTGGTGGCCCGCAGCTACTGACGCCGCCCGGCCGGGACCCCTGCCGATCGGGCCGGGGCGGAGGGCTATACTCAGGGGGCCTGCCCGAGGGGCAGCTGGCGTGGGCCGCCCCTGCGTTGAGCAGGGTGCCCACGCTTTTGTTTGCATCTGAGGTAGCGAGAGGAGGTTCAGCGGTATGGCTGTGTCATCGGATGCCATCCGGGCGCTCGTGGAGCCGGCGCTGACCTCCTCGGGTCTCGAGCTGTGGGACGTCGAGGTGTCACACGACGCGGTCCGGGTGCTGGTCGATCGCCCCGGCGGCATCGACCTCGACTCGCTGGCCTCACTGGCCGGCCGGGTGGTGTCCCCCCTCCTCGACGAGCACCCGGAGCTGACCCCCTCCGGGCACTTCTCCCTCGAGGTCTCGAGCCCGGGGGTCGAGCGCAACCTGAGGCGGGTGGAGCACTACGCCCGCTACATCGGCACCGAGATCTCGGTGAAGACGTCCGAGGCGGTAGCCGGGGCCCGCCGCCACCACGGCGTACTGGTGTCGGTGGACGACCGGGCGGTCACCCTGGCGCCCAGGGACGCCCCGGCCGGCGAGGTGGTGCTGCTGCCCCTCGACCGCATCGAGCGGGCCCGCACCGTGCTGGTGTGGGGGCCGCCGCCGGACAAGCCGGGCAAGGCCAAGAAGGGGTCCTCCAAGGCGGTCAAGCGACCCGCCGCCGACGACCGGTCCGGCCTCGGGGATGGCCGGCCGGCCGACTCACCGGTCGCATCCAACAACGCGAAAGACACGGCCCTATGAAAAACGACGCAAGCATCGATTTCCTCGACGCCCTGCAGCAGATAGCCAAGGACAAGGGCATCAGCGTCGACACCCTCCTCGACGCCCTGGCCAACGCCCTGCTGGCGGCCTACAAGCGGATGCCCGACGCCGAGGAGTTCGCCACGGTGACGGTCGACCCCGACACCGGGGAGATCCGTGTCTACGGCCAGGAAGTCGACGACGATGACAACGTCATCCGCGAGTGGGACGTCACCCCCAAGGATTTCGGTCGTATCGCCGCCCAGACGGCCAAGCAGGTGATGACCCAGCGCATCCGCGAGGCCGAGCGGGACCTCAAGTACGAGGAGTACGCCGGGCGCGAGGGTGACATCGTCACCGGCATCATCCAGCAGAGCGACAACCGCTACACCCTGCTGGACCTGGGCAAGGTCGAGGCCCTGCTGCCCCAGGCCGAGCAGGTGCCCTACGAGCGCTACGAGCACGGGGCCCGCCTGAAGGCCTACATCGTGGAGGTGCGCAAGACCTCCAAGGGCCCCCAGATCGTCGTCAGCCGCACCCATCCGGGGCTCATCAAGAGGCTGTTCGAGCTGGAGGTCCCCGAGATCTCGAGCGGGGTGGTGGAGATCAAGGCGGCGGCGCGCGAGCCGGGCCACCGGACCAAGATCGCGGTGTGGTCCAACGACCCCAACGTCGACCCGGTCGGCGCCTGCGTGGGGGCCCGCGGGGCCCGGGTGCGCATGGTCACCAACGAGCTGCGGGGCGAGAAGGTGGACATCGTCCCCTTCTCCGACGACCCCCGCGAGTTCGTCATGCGGGCCCTCCAGCCGGCCAAGGTCAAGGAGGTTCACCTCGACGACTCCACCGGCACCGCGACGGTGGTGGTGCACGACTTCCAGCTGTCGCTGGCCATCGGCAAGGAGGGCCAGAACGCCCGGCTGGCGGCCCGGCTCACCGGCTGGCGCATCGACATCAAGAGCGAGACCCAGATGGCCGAGGAGC
>JAKAXN010000327.1 GCA_021816565.1 Actinomycetes bacterium | reverse complement strand
TCACGACCCTCGGCATGCCCCGCATGGACCAGCTTCTCGACACCATCGGGGTGGACGACAAGAAGCGCTACATGCACCACTACAACATGCCGCCCTACGCCAACGGCGAGACCGGCCGGGTCGGCAGCCCGAAGCGCCGGGAGATCGGCCACGGGCTGCTCGCCGAGCGGGCCCTGCTGCCGGTGGTGCCCCCGGTGGAGGAGTTCCCCTACGCCCTGCGGCTGGTGTCCGAGGTGCTCTCGTCCAACGGGTCCACCTCGATGGCCTCCGTGTGCGCCTCGACCATGTCGCTCATGGACGCCGGCGTTCCGATCAAGGCCCCGGTGGCCGGCATCGCCATGGGTCTGGTCAAAGTCGATGACAACTACATCACCCTGACCGACATCCTGGGCGCCGAGGACGCGTTCGGCGACATGGACTTCAAGGTGGCCGGCACGTCCGACTTCGTCACCGCCCTGCAGCTCGACACCAAGATCGACGGCCTCCCGGCCGACGTGCTGGGCGCCGCCCTGCGCCAGGCCCACCAGGCCCGGATCAAGATCCTCGAGGTCATGGCCGAGGCCATCTCGGCCCCCCGCTCGGAGGTCCGCGACACCGCCCCGAAGATCGTCAGCCTGGAGATCCCCCTGGACAAGATCGGCGAGGTCATCGGCCCCAAGGGCAAGGTCATCAACGCCCTTCAGCAGGAGACCGGCGCCGACATCAACGTCGATGACGACGGCATGATCGGCACCGTGACCATCGGCGGCAAGGACGGCGGGGCGGTCGCCGAGGCCCGCCGACGCATCGAGCTGATCCTCGACCCGCCCAAGGCCGAGGTGGGCGCCGTCTACACCGGCAAGGTGGTCAACATCACCAAGTTCGGGGCGTTCGTCAACATCCTGCCCGGCCGTGACGGCCTGGTCCACATCTCCAAGCTGGGCCGGGGCAAGCGGGTCGAGCGGGTCGAGGACGTGGTCGACCTCGGCGACGAGATCGAGGTGTGCGTCGATGACATCGACCCGCAGGGCAAGGTCTCGCTGTCGCTCACCGGCGAGGGTTCCGAGGCCCCCGAGTCGTCCGCCAGAGGCGCCGCCTCCCAGGCCGAGCCGGCCGGGGACTCCGAGGTGGTGTCGTTCGAGGACTCCTGGGAGGCCGAGGCGGCTGCGACCTTCGGCGATCTCGGCCCGGCCCAGACCGGCGGCGACCGCGGTCCCGCCGAGGGGGAGCGGGCCCCGCGCCGCAACCCCCGCCGTCGCCGGTCCTGACCGCCGCAGGCCGTGACGGCCGATCCCCGCTCCCGGCCGTGACGCACCGGACCACCACCCTCGACGGCGGCCTCACCGTCGTCACAGAGGCCATGGCCGACGTCCGGTCGGTGAGCATCGGGTTCTGGGTCGGAACCGGATCAGTGGACGAGCCCCCCGCCCAGGCGGGGGCCTCCCACTTCCTCGAGCACCTCCTGTTCAAGGGGACCGAGGAGCGCTCCGCCCGGAGTATCGCCGTGGCCGTGGACTCGGTGGGCGGCGACATGAACGCCTTCACCACCAAGGAGTACACGACCTTCTACGTGCGGCTCCTGGCCGAGGACGCCGACATGGGCGTGGATCTGCTCTCCGACATCATCTGGTCGCCGGCTTTCCGCCCGGAGGAGTTCGAATCGGAGCGGCAGGTGATCCTCGAGGAGATCCTGATGCACGCCGACGACCCGGCCGACCTGGTCCACGACGTGCTGGCCGAGGCCCTGTACCCGAAGCACCCGCTCGGGCGCGAGGTGCTCGGCGACGAGGACACCGTGTCGGCCATGACCGCCACCGACGTGGCCCGCTTCCACGGCCACCACTACCGGCCGGGCAACATCGTGGTGGCCGCGGCCGGAGCGCTCGAGCACGACCGCATCGTCGAACGGGTGGCCGCCCGCCTGGGTGCCCGGTCGGGCGGCTCGGCTCCCGAGCGCTCGGCACCCACGAGCGCCGCGGTGCCGAACCTGGCGGTGGAGCGGGACACCGAGCAGGCCCATCTGGTCGTGGCCGTGGCCGGACCCGACCGGGACGACGAGGATCGCCACGCCATGGCGGTGGTCGAGCACGTGCTGGGCGGAGGGATGTCCAGCCGGTTGTTCCAGTCCATCAGGGAGGACCGGGGGTTGGCGTACTCGGTCTACGCCTACCGACTGGGTTTCCAGGGGGCCGGCGCCCTGGCCGTCTACGCCGGCACGTCCCCGGCCTCGGCCGCTCAGGTACTCGACCTGATCGGGGTCGAGATGGACCGCCTGGTGGACCGGGGCATCTCGGCCGAGGAGATGGAGGCGGCCCGAGGCCACATACGGGGTGCGATGGCGCTGGGGCTCGAGGACTCCGGGGCCCGGATGAGCCGCATCGGGCACTCGCAGCTCATCCACGGCCGGGTCCTCACCCTGGCCGAGGTGGACCAGAGGCTGTCCGCCCTCACCCTCGACCAGGTCAACGACGTGGCCCGGCGGTGGCTGAGCCGCCCCCGCACGGTGGTCACCGTCGGTCCCGACCGGGCCTGACGCCGGCCCGTCCGGGCTACTGTCGCCGCCGTGCGAGTGGGTGTGATCGGCGCTGCCGGCAGGATGGGATCGACGGTGTGCCGGACCGTGGCGGACGCCGAGGGACTGGACCTGGTCGCCGCGGTGGACCCGGCCGGGGGCCGGGCCGGCCCGGTGGCGATCGCAGCCGACCGGCAGGCCCTGGCTGACGCCGGTGCCGAGGTGGCGGTCGACTTCACCGTCCCCGGCGTGGCCGTGGACAACGCTCTCTGGTGCGCGACGCAGGGGATCCACACCGTGATCGGCACCACCGGCGTCGACGGGCAGGCCGCCGACGAACTGCGCCGGGCCTACCCCGAAACCGGGAGCCTGGGCTGCCTGGTCGCGCCCAACTTCGCCATAGGGGCCGTGCTGATGATGCGCTTCGCGGAGCTGGCCGCGCCGTGGTTCGACAGCGCCGAGATAATCGAGCTGCACCACGACGCCAAGGTCGACGCCCCCTCCGGCACGGCCATGCAGACGGCCGACCGCATGGCCGCCGCATCCGCCGACTGGGGCGCCGACCCCACCCGGGTGGAGGTGGTCCCCGGAGCCAGGGGCGGGGCCGGCCCGGGCGGGATCCGCATCCATTCCGTGCGGCTGCGGGGCCTGGTCGCCCACCAGGAGGTCATCTTCGGCACCACCGGCCAGACCCTGACGATCCGCCACGACTCCATCGACCGGGAATCGTTCATGCCCGGGGTGGTCCTGGCCGTGCGCCAGGTGCCGTCCCGCCCGGGCCTGACCATCGGCCTGGATCGCCTCCTCGGGATCTAGACGTCCCTGCGGTTTCATTAGGCTGGGTTCATGCCCACGATCGGTAGGTTCGGCGCGGTCGGCTGCGCCATGGTCACCCCCTTCGACGCCGACGGGCGTCTGGACCTGGCCGCCGCGGTGGACCTGGCCCGCTGGTTGAGCGCCCACGGCAACGACTTCCTCGTCCTGGCCGGCACCACCGGTGAGTCCCCGGTCCTCTCCGATGACGAGAAGCGGGACCTGTGGCGGGCGGTGGTCGAGTCGGTCACCGTGCCGGTCGTGGCCGGGACGAGTACCGCCGACACGGCCCACTCGGTCGAGCTGACCGGCGCGGCCAGGCAGGCCGGCGTCAGCGGGATCCTGGCCGTCACCCCCTACTACAGCCGGCCCTCACAGGCCGGGATCGAGGCCCACATGCGAGCGATCCACCGGGCGGCCGACGGCCTGCCCGTCCTCCTCTACGACATCCCGGTCCGCGCGGGCCGGAAGGTGTCCGCCGAGACCATCGTGCGCCTGGCACGCGACGAGGTCATCGTCGGCGTCAAGGACGCCACGGCCGACCCGGCCGCCACCGCCGCCCTGGTCGCCGAGGCCCCCGACGGCTTCGAGCTCTACAGCGGCAACGACGGCGACACCCTCCCGCTGCTGGCCGTCGGCGCCGTGGGGACCATCTCGGTCGAATCGCACTGGGCCGGAGACGTGGTCGGCGAGATGATCGCAGCGTTCCACAAGGGCGACACCGACACCGCCCGGGAGCTCAACGCCCGGCTCATCCCCTCCCACCGGTTCCAGTCCAGCGACGATGCGCCCAACCCGGTGCCGGCCAAGGCGGTGATGCGGGCCCTCGGTCACCCGGTAGGGGAGTGCCGGCCCCCACTCGGAGCCGCCCCCGAGGGCCTCGAGAGCCTGGCCCGCCAGCTTCTGGACGAGCTGCATGGCTGATCCCGTACGCGTCGTCTTCCTCGGCGGGCTGGGGGAGATCGGCCGCAACTGCGCCTGCATCGAGGTCGAGGGCCGGATCATGATCCTCGACTGCGGCCTGCTGTTCCCGGATGTGGACATGCCGGGCATCGACCTGGTCCTCCCCGACTTCACCTACCTGAAGGAGAATGCCGACCGGGTCGAGGGGTGCATCATCACCCACGGCCACGAGGACCACTGCGGAGGTCTCAGCTACCTCCTGAGGGACCTGTCGTTCCCGATCTACGGATCGGCCCTCAGCCTGGGCCTGGCCCGCAGCCGGATAGAGGAGTCAGGCCTGCTCGGCCGCACCGAGCTCATCACCGTACGGGACGGGGAGCGCCGCCACATCGGCCCGTTCGACGTGGAGTTCATCCCCGTCACCCACTCCGTTCCCCACGGCTTCGCCACGGCGTTCCACACCCCCCAGGGCGTCATCCTGCACTCCGGGGACTTCAAGATCGACCTGACGCCGGTGGACGGGCGGGCCACCGACCTGGCCCGGATCGGCGCCATCGCCGACGGCCCCGGCATCCGGCTCCTGCTTTCCGACTCCACCAACGCCGAGGAGGAGGGCCACACCATCAGCGAGCGGCGGGTGGGCCGGGTCCTGGCCGACCTCTTCGCCGCCCACCCCGACAAGCGGGTCATCATGGCCTGCTTCGCCAGCCACATCCACCGGATACAGCAGATCGCGGAGGCGGCCATAGCCAACGGCCGCACCATCGCCACCCTGGGCCGCTCGATGGCCCGCAACGTGGCCATGGCCCGCTCCATGGGCCTGCTGCACATCCCCGACGACAAGCTCGTCGACATCGAGAAGATCGGCCAGCTCGACCCCCGCCGGGTGTGCATCATCTCCACCGGGTCCCAGGGCGAGCCCATGTCCGCCCTGGCCCTCATGGCCTCGGCCGACAACCGGTGGATATCGGTGGGCGAGGGCGACCTGGTGGTGCTGTCCTCGCACGCCATCCCGGGCAACGAGACCGCCGTCGGCCGGGTCATAGACGGCCTCACCCGGCTGGGCGCCGAGGTGGTGCACTCCGGCCTGGCCGAGGTGCACGTCAGCGGCCACGCCAAGCGGGAGGAGCTGAAGACCCTGCT
>JAKAXN010000009.1 GCA_021816565.1 Actinomycetes bacterium | reverse complement strand
AGCTGGAACAGCAACAACGTGGCGTCGAACGTGGTCCTCTACCACCTGCAGCGTCACTCGGACCACCACGCCAACCCGACCCGGCGGTTCCAGAGCCTGCGCCACTTCGACGAGGCCCCGCAGCTGCCGTCGGGCTACGGGACCATGATCGTGCTGGCCTACCTGACGCCCCTGTGGCGGCGGGTGATGGACCCCCGGGTGGCCGCCCACTACCGAGGCGACCTGTCCCGGGCCGCCATCCAGCCCGGGCGGGAGGCCCAGTTCCTCGCTTCGCCGGTCGGGGCCGAGGCGGCCTGATCGTGGCGTCGTGGCGGTGCCCGAACTGCGGGTACACCTACGCCGAGGACGCCGGGTACCCCCGGGAGGGGTTCGCGCCGGGCACCGCCTGGGACGACGTGCCCGACGACTGGCCGTGCCCGGAGTGCGCGGTGCGGGAGAAGCCGGACTTCGAGCCGGTGGGGTGACGACCCAAAGGGCCGTCCCACGCCGTTCGGGACCTTCGGCTCTGGGGCTGTCAACCCGGCAGTCGGAATACTTCGAGGCCGATGGTGCGACACGCTGAAACGCCTCCCCGGCCCCCGGGGCCGCCCGCCGGGGTGGACCTGCCCCGGCGGCTGGTCGGTGACGAGGTCACCGTGGCCTGCGCCGACGGGGTGGCCCGCCGCTACCTCAACCTGGACTCCGCCGCTTCCACCAGCGCCCTGCCGGCGGTGGCGGAGCGGGTGGAGGAGTTCCTGCCCCTGTACTCGAGCGTCCACCGGGGCGCCGGCTTCAAGTCGCAGTACTCGACCGACGCCTACGAGCAGGCCCGGGAGGCGGCGGTGCGCTTCGCCGGCCGCCGGGAGCCCGGCGCTGACGTGGCCATCATCTGCCGCAACACCACCGAGGCCATCAACCACCTGGCGTACCGGCTGGGCCTGCGCCCCGATGAGACCGTCGTGACGACGGTGGTCGAGCACCACGCCGATCTCCTCCCATGGGGTCGGCTGTGCCGCCGGGAGTTCGTGGAGTGCGACGCCACGGGCACCTTCGACCTGGACGGGGTGGCCCGGACCCTGGAACGGGCCGAGCGGCCCCGCCTGCTCGCCATCACCGGGGCGTCCAACGTCACCGGATGGCAGCCGCCGGTGGCCGGCGCCGTGGAGCTGGCCCACGAGCGGGGGATCCCGGTGCTGGTGGACGGGGCCCAACTGGCACCGCACCGGGCTCTGCCGCCCTCCGCCGACTTCGTGGTGTGGAGCGGCCACAAGATGTACGCCCCGTTCGGGGCCGGGGTGCTGATCGGCCCCCGCCGGGTGTTCGCCACCGGGGACCCGTTCCTGGCCGGGGGTGGGGCCGTGGACCTGGTCGACCTGGACGAGGTGGCGTGGTCCCAGCCGCCGGAGCGGGAGGAGGCCGGCTCGCCCAACGTGATGGGGGCGGTGGCCCTCCACGCGGCCATGGAGGAGCTCTCCTCCATCGGTTTCCCGGCCATCGAGGCCCACGACGACGCCATCGCGGTCCGCCTCCGCGGGGGGTTGGCGGCCATCCCCGGAGTGCGCCTGCTCGGGCCCGACCCGGCCGTGCCGACCCTGCCCATCGCCGCGTTCGAGGTGGCCGGTGTACCGCACGGGCTGGTGGCCGCCCGGCTCAGCTACGAGTTCGCCATAGGGGTCCGCCACGGGTGCTTCTGCGCCCACCCTTACCTGATGAGGCTCCTGGGGCTGGGGCCGGAGGAGATCGCCGCCTACCGCCGGGCGGTGCGCCGGGGTGACCGCCGGGCCGTGCCGGGGGCGGTCCGGGCCAGCGCCGGCATCAACACCAGCGCCGGGGACGTGGACCGGCTCCTCGGGGCGGTGGCCCTGATCGCCTCGGGCGCCCCGGCCCCCTTCGCCTACGCCCAGGACCCGGCCAGCGGGGACTACCGACCCCCGGCCGGGCGGGCCCCCTGGGAGCTCTCCGGACCCACCGGGTCGCCCTGCTCGGTGGGCTGACCGCCCCCGTGTCAGGCTGGTGGCGGGCCGGATCGGAATAGCTGGGAGCGCCGACCGGTTGTCTATCCTACAGATACCCTCCGGGGTATACCGTCAAGGAGGAAGAGTGGCAACCGTCAAGGCAACCAAGGAGAATTTCGCCGACCTGGTCAACCAGAACGGCACCGTCCTGGTCGACTTCTGGGCCTCGTGGTGCGGACCGTGCCGTATGTTCGCCCCGGTCTTCGAAGGTGCCGCGGAGAAGCATCCCGACATGGTGTTCGCCAAGGTCGACACCGAGGCCGAGCCCGAGCTGGCCGGCGCCTTCGGGATCATGTCCATCCCCACCCTCATGGTCCTGCGGGACCAGGTGATCGTCTACTCCCAGGCCGGGGCCCTGCCGGCGCCCGCCCTCGAGCAGCTGATCGGGCAGGTGGAGGAACTGGACATGGATGAGGTCCGCCGCCAGATCGCCGAGTCGTCCCCCGCCGCCCAGTGACCGGGGGGCCGGGCCCGGCCGGGTGGCCGGGCCGGTCGATACTGGCCGTCTGCGCCCATCCTGACGACGAGTCGTTCGGGATGGGCGCAGTGCTGTCCGAGGCCGCCGCCCGGGGGGCGGAGGTGTCGGTGCTGTGCTTCACCCACGGGGAGTCCTCCACGCTGGGGACCGGCCGGGAGCCGCTCCACCAGGTACGCCGGGAGGAGTTCGAGGAGGCCGCCGGGGTGCTGGGTCTCCGCAGCCCGCTGATGCTCGACTACCCCGACGGTCGGCTGCCGGCGGTGGATCTCGAGGAGCTGGCGCAGCACGTGATCGCGGCGGCCCGGAGGTCCGGGGCCGACAGCCTCCTGGCGTTCGACCTGGGCGGCGTCACCGGCCATCCGGACCACCACCGGGCCACGGAGGCGGCCCTGGCCGCCGCCGACCGGCTGGATCTGGCCGTGAGCGGGTGGGCCGTCCCCGACGACGTGGCCGAGGCGCTCAACTCCGAGCTCGGCACCCGGTTCTCCGGCCGGCCGGCCGAGGGACTCACGGCCCGTCTGGAAGTGGACCGGTCGGTGCAGCACAAGGCCATCGCCTGTCACGTCAGTCAGTGCAGGTCCAACCCGGTCCTCTGGCGCCGGCTGGAACTGCAGGGCGGGCGGGAGTACCTGGTCCCGCTGCGAGCGGCATCTTCAGGCTGAGCACCACCGCCGAGGCCACCACCCCTGCCACCACGGCCAGGCTGACCAGGGCGGGGATGTGCAGCACCGGCTCGGCCAGCATCTTGACCCCGATGAACATCAGCACCATGGCCAGCCCGTGCTTGAGCAGGTGGAGCCGCTGCATGGCCCCGGCCAGCACGAAATACAGCGACCGCAGCCCGAGCACCGCGAAGGCGTTCGAGGTGAACACCACGAACGCATCGCGGGTCACCCCGAACACGGCGGGGATGGAGTCGGCGGCGAAGACGATGTCGCTGGTCTCCACCGCCACCAGCGCGATCAGCAGGGGGGTGGCCATCAGTGTCCCTCTCCGCACGAAGAACCGGTCGCCCTCGTAGCCCTCGGTCACCGGCACGGCCCGGCGGGCGACCCGCATGGCCAGGCTGCGTTGCGGGTCCGGCTGCTCCTTGCTCACCAGCATGTGGACGCCGGCCACCAGCACCAGGGCCCCGAAGGGGTAGAGCATCCAGCTCAGCTCGCCGAGCAGGGCGGCGCCGCCGGTGATGAAGGCGGCCCGCAGCACCAGGGCACCGACCACCCCGAAGAACAGCACCCTCCTCCGGTAGGCCTCGGGGACGGCCAGGACCTCGAACAGGAGGGCGAAGACGAACACGTTGTCCACGCTGAGCGACTTCTCCAGCAGGTAGGCCGTGAAGTACTGCTCGGCCACCGCCCCGCCCTCCAACAGGCCGGTGATCGCGCCGAAGGCCACCCCGACGGCGATCCACAGCCCGGTGGCTGTCACCGCCCGGCGCAGGGTCAGCTGACCGGATCTCCCGTTGACCCGGAGGTCCACGGCCAGCAGGCCGCCGATCAGGGCCACGACCGCGACCCACGACCACCAGGATCCGTTCACGACCGGCCGGCCCTGATCCCGCCGTCACGGGCCGAGGGGTGAGCGGCGCGGGCCCGGTCCGCCGCCATCCGGTCGGCGGTCTCGATGATGGCCCGGGCCTCCTTCCGGGCCTCGGCCAGGGTCTGCTGGTAGTCGGCCTCGGCCGCGGCCAGCAGCTCCTCCACCCTCCGGGCCTTGGCCATGGACTCGTCGATGTCGGCCTGACGGCGGCGCATGGCCGCCTGCAGCGGCTTGATGACGAACCGGCTGAGCACGGCCAGGACCACGACGAAGACGGCCAGCTCGACCGCGAAGGTGGAGTTGAGGGCGAAGAAGTCGGCGGTCATCGGGCGGTTCCTCCTTGTGGGGTGGCTCCCGCGGCGGGAGCGTCGGGCACGGGCCCGGGCTCCTCGTCGGGCGCCAGGGCGGTGTCGAAGTACAAGACCGTGAGCAGCGAGAAGATGAACGCCTGCATGGCCGCCACCACGACCGAGAAGAGCTTCCAGGCCAGCAACGGGAGGGGCGCCAGGCCGGCCGGGATCAACTCGAAGATCAGCACCACCATCACTGTCCCGGCGAACACATTGCCGAACAGGCGCAGGGCCAGCGTGACGGGCTTGGCCAGCTCCTCGAGGATCCGGAAAGGCAGCATCCACGGGGTCGGCTTCAGGTAGTGGCGGAAATAGCCCCGCCAGCCGCGCACCCGCACGGCGGTGACGTGGACGGCCAGCACGGTGAACACGGCCAGGGCGGCGGTCAGGTTGAGGTCGCCGGTCGGGGCGGGCAGGGCCTTGTCCGGGTGGCCGCTCGGGACGGTCTCGAGCAGGGTGGCGGTGAGGATGAAGGCGAACAGCGCCACCGCCAGGGGGATCACCCGCCGCCCGGCCGGCCCCAGGCGGCCGCCGGCGTGGCGCTCGGCGGCGCCGATCACCGCCTCCCAGGCCAGTTGCATCCGGGTGGGGCGCCCGGTGGAGAGACGGCGGCGGGCCACGAGGCCCAGTGCGATCACGATGGCCCCGGCGGTCACGGTGGCCGCAATGGTGTCGAGGTTCAGCTGGAGCACGCCTCCCAGTGCACCCCTGCGATGTCAGCCCCCGGTGGTGTCGGTGTGGAGACGGTGTGCAGAAACCCCCGGGCCAGGGGGGTGACGCGGCGCCCGGTTGGGCGCAGCGGGGAAGCGGGCGGTGAAGAGGGCGCCACCTCCGGGCCGGTTCTCCACCTCGACGGTACCGCCGTGGGCCCGTACCAGCGCCATGACCACGGCCAGACCGATGCCGCTGCCGCCGCTGGAGCGGCCGGCCCGGCCCCGGTAGAAGCGTTCCCACACCGCGCCCATCTCCTCCTCCGGGACGCCCGGGCCGCTGTCGGCGACCTCCAGTACGGCCCCGCCCTCGTCGGGGTAGGTCCGCACCACCACCGACCCGCCGGCCGGGGTGAACTTGGCGGCGTTGGTGAGCAGGTTGAGCGCCACCTGCCGGAGGCGCTGCGGGTCGCCGTCCATCCCGGTGGGGGGCAGGTCCAGCTCCAGGTCGATGCTGCGCTCCCGGAACCGGGACGAGAGGGAGCCGGCGGCGTCGGCCACCACCCGGCCCAGATCGAGCGGGCGGGTCGTCAGCTCCAGGCCGGCCGCCTGGGCCGAGGCCATGGTCTGCAGGTCCTCCACCAGCCGGCCCAGGCGGAGGGACTCCTCGTGCAGCGAGGCCAGCGCGCCCGGAGAGGCCGGGGTGACGCCGTCGATGAGCGCCTCCGTCTCGGCCTGCATGACCGCCACCGGGGTGCGCAGCTCGTGGGCCACGTCGGCCACCAGGGCCCGCCGGAGACGGTCCTCCTCCTCGAGGGAATCGGCCATGGAGTCGAAGGCCCGGCCCAGCTCGCCGAGCTCCCCGGGCCCGGCCTCCGGCCCGATGCGGGGGGAGGGCTCACCCAGCTTGAGGGAGCCGACCGCCCCGGCCAGGCGGCGGACCGGCCGGACCACCCCCCGGGCCACCAGCACGCCGACCACCAGGGCGGCGAGCGCGGCCAGCCCGGCGCTCCATCCGACCGCGGTGAACAGCGACGTGCGCAGATGCCGGTCGTCGGGGTTGACCGCTCCCCCGGGAAAGCCGACGGTGATGGTCCCGACCGGGCGGCCGGCGACCGTGAGGGCCTGCGTCAGCCGGTCATGGGGGAAAGGGACCGGCCCGGCCAGCACCGGCCGTCCGGCCTGGTCGCGCACCTCGACGGTGACGCCGGTCGCCGCTGCGAAGGTCGACACCGGCGCCAGGTCGGCCCCGGCCCAACCGGCCCCGCCGCGGTAGGCGCCGGTGGTCAGCGCTGCCGCCTCGGTGGTGGTCCGGGCCCGCTGGAGCGACGCCAGGTGGGTGACGTTGCCCTGATCGGCGATCATGACCGCCGCCGAGAACACCGCCACCGCGAACAGCGAGACCCCGACGAAGGCCAGGGCGAAGCGCACCCCCAGCGGCCCGAGCGGGCGGCGGGCCACCGTCAGGCGTCCCGGTTGACACCCAGGCGGTACCCGGCCCCGAGCACCGTCTCTACCAGCTCGGGCTCGGAAGGATCGGTCTCGATCTTGCGCCTCAGGTTCTTGACGTGGGAATCCACCGTGCGCTCGTAGCCCTCGAACTCGTAGCCGCGGACCCGGTTGATCAGCTCGTAGCGGGAGTACACCCGGCCCGGAACCCGGGCCAGGGCCACCAGAACCCCCCACTCGGTGGGGGTCAGCTCCACGACCCGCCCGTTGACGCTCACCGTCCGGCGGTCCTCGTCGATCACCAGGCGGCCCCCACCGAACGACACCGGGCCGCCCCCGGTGTCAGCGGCCCGGCCCCGCCGCAGGATGGCGTTGACCCGAAGGACCAGCTCGCGGGGGCTGAACGGCTTGGTTACGTAGTCGTCGGCGCCCAGCTCCAGGCCCCGGATGCGGTCCTCCTCGGCGCTCCTGGCCGTCAGCATCAGGACCGGCACGTCGGACCGGGAGCGGATCTCCCGGGCCACTTCCTCGCCGGGAACGTCGGGCAGGCCCAGGTCGAGCACCACCAGATCGAGCGTGGTGTGGGCGGCGTAGCTGATGGCCTCGGCCCCCGAGGCGGTCGAGAACACGTCGATCCCCTCCCGCTCCAGGTACGACCGCACGAGCTCGCGCAGCTTGTACTCGTCCTCCACCACCATGACGTGCTGGGCCACTGGTTTCCTCCCCGACCAGTATCGCCCGCCGCAGCGCCGGGATGGGGGCCCCGGGCGCTTCTCCACTCCGCCTCCACAGCGGCTCGACCCGGCCCCCACCGGCCGGAAGTGGAGTGGACGGCGAGACAAGCCCGATGAGGAGGAACCGTGTCCGTATACCACTGCCCGCTCTGCCCGTTGATCTTCGAGTACCGCACCGAGGTCGAATGGCACGTACGCGAGGAGCACCGCTCCCGCATGGAAGAGGACGCCGACCTGCGCGCCGAGGTGGCGGATGCGTCGCGACCACTCGACTGGGACCGCCTGCGGGACCTGCGGGCGTCGGGATCGCGGCCGTCGGTCTCGCTCCTCCTGGCCACCGCCCCGGCCGAGACCATGACCGTGCTCGACGTGGCCCGGCTCCGGCAGCTGGCCGACCGGGCCCGCCGCAGCCTGGCCCGCGACCCGGAGCGGACCGGCGCGCTGAGCGTGATCGAGCACCGCCTGGCCCGGGCGGTGTCGGCCGCCGAGAGCCTCCCGACCGACCGGGGCCTGGCGGTCCTGGTCAACGCCCGGCGTATGGCCATCGTGGCCCTGCCGTTCGCACCGGCGGACCGCCACGTGGTGGACGGGGAGTTCGCCACCGGGGATCTGGAGGACAGCCTGCGCCGCTTCCCCCGCTATCGGGTCGTGGTGCTCGGCGGGCGCCCCCGGGTCCTGGAGGGGACAGTGGCCGCCTTCCGGGACGTGGCCGCCCGGGCGGCTGACGCCGACGGCCTGGTCGACGAGCGGGTCCGCCTGGCCGGGCCCCTCCCGCTCGTGGTGGTCGGTGACCACCGCCAGCTGGACCGCTTCTCGAAGACCTCGCGCCACGCCGAAGCGGTGGTCGCCTCCGTGACCAGGCCGCTTCTGCGCCACGCTCCCGCCGCCGAACTGGCTGCGGCAGGCGTGAGCCGTCTCCACCCGGCGGACGACGCCGTGGCCGCCCTGGCCTGACGGGCGGCCCGGCCTACGGGGTCAGACCCGCTGGCGGTCGTCCGCCAGGGGGAGGAAGTCCTGACTGGAGAGTTCGGCCGGGACGCCTATGTGGTAGCCCTGGGCGTGATCGACCCGCAGCTCGCGCAGCAGGTCCAAGGTGGCGGCGTCGGTCACGTACTCGGCGATGGTCTGCTTCCCGAGCTTGCGGGCCGCGTCCACGACCGCCTGCACGATGACCCGGTCCACCCCGCTGGTGGTGATCTGGCGGATGAACTCGCCGTCGATCTTCACATACGACGCCGGAAGGTGCTTCAGCCAGTAGAAGGAGCCGTAGCCGGCGCCGAAGTCGTCGAGGGCGAACTCGCAGCCCATGGCCGTTATGCGGGACGCGAAGGCCTGGGAGTGCTCCATGTTCGAGATGGCCGTCGTCTCGGTGATCTCGAACACCACCGACGCCGGTTCGAGGCCGGTCTCGGCCAGCGTCTTGCCGATCAGGTCGGGGATGTCCGGGTCGCCCAGGGAGTCTGCCGACAGGTTGATCTCCCACCGGAAGTCCCCCGGTACGTCCTGCTCGGCGGCCAGTCGCATGCCGTGGGTGATGACGTAGCGGTCGATGGCCGGGGCCAGCCCGTGGCGCTCGGCGATGGGGAGGAAGCGGTCGGGGCTGATCAGGCGGTCCTCGTCGCGCATGCGGATGAGCAGCTCGCCGCCGGTGATGGCCCCGGTGGACAGGTCCAGGATGGGCTGGACGTGCAGGCTGAAAGCGTCCCGCTCGATGGCCTCGCGGATCCGGTCGAGCCAGCACAGCCGGCTGCGGGACTGGGCCGCGTGGTCGCCGTGGGCGTCATAGGTGACCGAGGTGTCGCGCCCGGAGTCCTTGGCTCCGTACATGGCCACGTCGGCGTCGGCCATCAGCTCGTCCACGTCCGACGGCGTGGCCGTCTCCACCACACCGATGCTGGCCGTGCAGCGCACCCTCTTGCCGGCGTGGTGCAACTCGGCGCTTCGAACGGCGTCGAGCAGCGACTGAGCCACGACGTCGGCCCGGTCCACCGGCGTCCCCGGAAGCAGCACCGCGAACTCGTCGCCGCCCAACCGGCCGAGTACGTCGGTCTCGCGCAGACGGTCTCTAACCGACGTGGTGATGACCTGCAGGAGCCGGTCCCCGACCGCGTGCCCGAGGGTGTCGTTGACGTACTTGAAGCCGTCCAGGTCCAGGAGCATCACCGTGCTCCGGCCGCCGTAGCGGCGCTCGTGGGCGGCCTGGCGGCGCAGCTCCTCGTAGAATCGGCGCCGGTTGAACAGCCCGGTCAGCGGGTCGTGGTCGGCCAGGTAGCGGAGCCGCTCCTCGTAGAGCTTCCGGTCGTGGATGTCCTCCACGTGCTCGACGGCGTCCACCCCGGCCACGCCGTCCACCGGGGCGGTGCTGCAGGCCACCCAGCGGTGCTGGCCTCCGGCGGCCGCTATGCGGACCTCCCGGCGTCCGATCGGAGGGCCGCCCCCCGCCGGCTGGCGGCCCGGGTCGGAGCGCGGGGCGGCCGACAGGTCGGCGCACGACCGGCCCACCAGCTCGCCGGGCCGGTGCCCGGTCAGCTCGCCCAACGACCGGTTGGCCCTGACGATCCGCCCCTCTCCGTCGATCAGGGCGATGCCGACCGGGGCCCGGTCGAACGCCGCGCTGAACTGGGCGCCGGCCTCGTCGGCGGCCCGGCGGGCCGCGGCTTCGGCCGCCACCACCTGGGCGAAGCTCCGCTCCCGGCGCGACCTCACCGTGGCCACCCCGGTGGCGATGGCCCCGATCAGCAGCACGTCCAGGGTCTGGAGGATCTGCTGCTCGGACTGCCAGCCGTGGTGGAAGCCGCTGAAGGCGGCGGTGAGCACGACGGCGATGGCTGCGGTCCACGCCGTCGGGACCGCGGTCACGAAGGCGCAGGCGAGCAGTGGGCCGGCGGCGAAGAGCACCACCAGCGACACCCTCGGTCCGGTGAGGGCGTCGACGAGGAACAGCCCGGCCACCCACAGGGCCACCAGGCCGGCCCCAGGGAGTCGGGTCGCGCCGATCGGGACCGGGCCCGGGGGGCCCTCGGGCCGGTCGTCCAACTGCACGGCTGTCATCCTCTCCGACCGTCGGTGGCCGTACCAGGGGGTCTTTGTTCCTGAACGGGATCTTGGGTTCAGGGCGGCGAGGACGGAGCCGACCGGTTCTGCGGGACCGGCCGGTCCGCGCTGATCCGTACCAATCGGACCAGGGCCGGCCCGGACCCGCTGGTCAGCCCACCGGCACGCGCGGTGGCGGAGCTGTCGGCGCCGGCTCCGGTGGGCGGGTGAAGCGGAAGTACAGGTCGATCGCCGGGTCCAGCCAGCCCCGCAGGCTCACCCAGTAGAGGCGGGCGAAGGCCATCTTCATGGCATGCTTGGCCCGACTGGGGCGGGCTTTGACGGTGGGGGCCCGGTAGCTGCTGGTGACGAACGTGCCCCGCCCGTCGCCGAGGTCGAACGGGCAGTGGGTCCGCCCGGCGAACGCCGCCGGCCTACCCGACAGCGCCCGGGCCACGACCTTGGCCTCCAGGTGGGCACCCACCCCGGATTTCGACGTCGGCAGGTTGGTGCCGTCGCCGATGGCGAAGGCGTGCTCGACGCCGCGGACCCGCAGGCTGGAACGGTCGGTCAGGACCAGGCGGCTCTCGTCGATCACGTCCGCCGGGCTGAAGTGGATGTCCGCGCCCACGAACGGCGGTATGAGCACCGGGATGTCGCAGGTGATCTCGTCACCCTCGATGGAGCGGATGGTCCCGGTGGCGGGGTCGACGTGGTCCACGTCGAAGAAGGTCATGACCTCGATGCTGCGTTGCTCGAGGATCGGCTCGACGATCTGGTTCATTGGCTCCGCCGAGTAGGCCCTCGGGTAGGGCGTGAAGAACACCAGGCGCGTCCGGTCGCGCAGTCCCCGGTCGCGTAGCAGGCGGTCTATGAGGAGCACGCCCTCGATGGGCGACGGGGGGCACTTGCACACCGGCGAGGACTGCCCGACGGCGATGGTGCCACCCCGGAAGGCGTCGAGGGTCCGCCACAGCTTCCGGGCCTGCGGTACCGAGGAGTGGTAGTCCCCGAAGCGGTCGTTGACCTCCCTCAGGCCGGGGATCTGGCCGGGGTCGGTGGTGATGCCGGTGGCCAGCACTATCTCGTCGTAGGAGTGCAGGCCCCCGTCCGACGTGGTCACCACCCGCTCGGTCAGGTCGACCGAGACAACCCGGGCCTCCAGCAGCCGCACGTGCCGGCGCAGCAGCTTGTGCTCGGGCCTGGTGATGTCGGCCCGGGCGTTGCTGGTGGCCACGTAGAGCAGTGCCGGCTGGAACATGTGCTCCGCCGACGCCGAGATCAGCTTCACATCGAAGTGCCGGGGGTTCAGGGAGTTGGTCAGGATCGTCCCCCCGGCGCCCCCGCCGACTATCAGCACCCGGGTCCGCACCTCAGCGCCTCACGATCTCGATCACCACGGTGATCGTGTCGCCGGCCTCGTCCATGGAGACGATCCGGTTGCCGGTCTTGGCCGCCCAGGCCCTGACGTCGGGCTTCACACCCTGGTCGGTGGCCAGCAGCTCGATCACGTCACCCACCTTCGAGCGGCGGTAGGCCATGGCCAGATCGGTGATGGGACCGGGGCAGGAGGAGCCCCGGGAGTCGACCAGGGTCCGTTTCGCGGTGATGTTTTCTTGGCTCATTGCCGCCTCTCAGATGAAGATGGTCTGGCCACCCTCGGCCATCTGCAGGAAGGTCGCCGCCCCCACCACGTCGTCGACCAGGTCGTTGAAGTCCTCCCTCCCGAGGCCCATGACCTGGCTCATCATCGAGCAGGCGTAGACCCGGGCCCCCAGCTCCTTCGCCTGGCGAAGCATCTGGTCCCAGCCGGGCACGTGACCGGCCTGCATCCCCTGGGCCAGGGCGGGGGCCATGGCCGCGAACTCGGTGGGGAACGGCAGGTCGTGGTGCTCCTTGGTGAAGGCGTGCAGGGCGAAGCCGGTGACGAACAGCGACACCTCCATGCCCATGGCAGCCGCGGCCTGGGCCAGCACGCCGACGGGGATGAACCGGTCTGCGGTGCCGCTGAAGACGATCATCGACAGCTTGCCGGCGGCCGGTAGCCCCGCTTCGGGGGCCTCCACGGGAGCTGATTCGACGGTGGTCATGCCAATACACCTCCGATCGGGCCGCAACCGACCCTGCCCGCCAGCATGGGGTCCGGGCCGCCCCGGTGGTTAGGGCCGTAGGCCCCATCGAGCTAGTGGAGGAGCACCCGGACGGCCAGTATCCCCAGGCCGAGGGCAATGCCTATGACCGTGTCCATGACCAGCTGCGACGGCTTGTCGTGGCGGCGCAGGCCGACCACCACCTCGAGCAGCGCGATCTCCACGGCGGATGACCACAGAACCGCGGTCACGTCGGTCTTCAGGCTGGCCCCGGCGAGCCACGCCACGACCAGGACCGCCAGGGGAAGGGCGGCCCCGGCCAGGATGGTGGCCTCCCGGCCCAGGGAATGGAGGAACTCCCGCAGGTTCCAGTCGCCGTCGCCGGTCAGGCGGGCCGCCCAGTGGTGGGCGTAGGCGTGGGCCAGCCAATAGAGCACCAGGGTGATGGCCCCGGCGGCCAGCAGCTTCCCGACGGTCTCCTGGCGGGTGCTCTCGGCGGCTATCACCGTGCCGACGGCCAGGACCCCGTAGATGAACCCGGCCGGGTTCATCCGCTCCTCGACCTTCTCCTCGGGATCGCTGGCGGCTTCGGGCACCGGCCCAGGATGCCTCAAAGCTCCCGACCGGGTCCGGGAGCCGGCGGCGACCGACCGGCCGGACCAATTAGTAACGATGTGACTACTGAGCTAGTGTCGGCCCATGCCCCGGGTAACGAGACTGCTGGCCGCAGGCGCTGCGGCGGCCGCCCTGGCCGGTGGGTGCGCCAGTTCCACCCGCACCACGGCCCCGACCAGCCTGGCTCCTCCAGCCGCGTCGTCATCCGGTCCGGAACCCGCCCGAGGCTCCGGGCCGGTCAGCGTGCTCTACGCCGGCTCGCTCGTGGAGTTGATGCAGAACCAGATCGGCCCGGCGTTCAAGGCGGCCACCGGCTACACCCTCAACGGCTTCGCCGGCGGCTCCACCGCCCTGGCCGCGCAGATCAAGGGCGGGGTGCGCCAGGGCGACGTGTTCATCAGCGCCAGCCCCACGGTCAACAGCCAGCTGGAGGGCCCGGCCAACGGGGACTGGGTGTCGTGGTACGCCAGCTTCGCGGACTCCCCGTTGGTCATCGGCTACAACCCGCACAGCCGCTTTGCTTCCGAGCTGCGGAGCCAGCCGTGGTACCAGGTGGTGACCCGGCCGGGGTTCCTGCTCGGCCGGACCGACCCGGCCACGGACCCGAAGGGCAAGCTGACCGTCGAGGCCCTGCAGGCCGCCGCTTCCCGCTACCACCAGCCGGCGCTGGACGCCCTCGCCCGCTCCACGTCGGGGGTGTACCCGGAGGAGACGCTGGTCGGGCGGCTACAGGCCGGCCAGCTCGACGCCGGCTTCTTCTACACCAGCGAGACCACCGCGGCGTCCATACCGACCGTCCCGGTCAGCGGGGAGGATCTGAAGGCCACCTACACGGTGACGGTGCTCAAGGGAGCCCCCGACCAGGCCGGAGCCCAGGCCTTCGTCGAATACCTGTTCAGCCCGGCCGCCCAGGCCATGCTGCGGCGGGCCGGGTTCCAGCTGATGCACCCGGCCCGGGTTAGCGGCGCCGGCGTGCCGGCCGCCGTGGCCCGGTCTCTGGCCGGATCCTGACCCTCCGGGGCTCTAGCGTCCGGGAGCCGTGGCGGCCCGCAGATCCTCCAGGAAGCGCAGGGCCGCCTGCCCCGAGCGCAGCCGCCACAGGGCCAGGGACCGGTCGAACCCGCTCGCCGAGCCCAGCCGGTCGGCCAGGGCCTCCACGATGGGCTCCACCACCGAGATCTGGCCCTCGACCAGCGCCGCCGGGTCCTGGCCCTGCCGGTGCAGGATGGCCAGCTTGGCCAGGAACTCGGTCCTCAGGTCCCTGATGTGGGCTACCGGCTGGCCCAGCCAGCCATCCGCCGCCCGCCGCCCGGCGGCGGTCACCCTGACCGGGGTGCGCTTGGGTCCCCGGTCGCCCGGCTCCGCCCCCAGCGATTCGATCAGGCCGCCTTCCACCAGGCGGTCGATGGCGCGGTACACGGCGGGGCGGGCCACGCTGTAGACGCGCCCCACCTCCCCGTCGGGGGCCAGCAGCCGGGCCACCGCGAAGCCGTGCGGGGAGCCCTCCGCGACCAGGGCCAGAACCACCTGCTCGGCCAGTGACAGCCTGCCGTCGGGGTTGGGCGCCGATGAGGTCCCGGCCATGGGCCATCAAGGTAGGCGCTGGGCCTCCATCCGGATGGAGGTGCCGAAACAGGAGAATTGTCTTAAGGTGCCGAAAATGTCTGTGATGGGCACCGGAGCAGGGGCAGCGCGGTCCAACCGCAGTATCGGCGCGCTGGTCGAGAGCCTGCGGCTCGATCTGGTCGCGGCGTGGCTGCACCTCATCCGCAACGTCATCGGAGGCAGTCACTTCCTGCCCCGGGTCGTCCGCTTCGTGGTCTACCGGCTGGCCGGTCTTCAGTTCGCCACCCCCGACATCGCCGCCGGGCAGCGCATCTACAACAGCAACATACGTATCGGCCGCCAGACCTCCGTCTCCCTCGGCTGCAGTTTCGAGGGTGGGGGCCTCATCGAGATCGGCGAGCACTGCATGGTGGGGCCCGAGACGGCGTTCGTCACGAGCTTCCACTCCGGCGACGGGGCCGGCGGGGTGCTCAGGCACGTGTCCAGCCGGCCGGTCACGGTGGGGGACCGCGTGTGGATCGGGGCCCGGTGTGTTCTGCTCCCCGGCGCCGTGGTGGGCGACGGCTGCGTGCTGGCTGCCGGGTCCGTGGTGACGGGCAAGTGCGAGCCCGGATTCATCTACGGCGGGGTCCCGGCCCGCCGCATCCGCTCCACCGACTCGTTGGCCCCCGAGGGGGATCACCTGGCCGGGCCGGAGTAGACCCCGGCCGGCGCTCCAGGCGGTCGGCTACTCCAGGCGGGTGGCGGCGGCGAGGCCGGCCGGGCCGGGGTAGCTCCCGGTCGGCGGCGGGCAGCCCGGACCGGGCGCCGGAGCCGCCCAGGTGGAGTCGGAGAGGCCCAGGCCCATGTCGGCCGGCTCGGACCGGCTCTGGACCAGCACCGCCCCGCTGTAGGCCTCCTCCCCTCCGGGGGCCAGGACGAGATCTCCGAGCGGGGTCAGCGGCAGGTCCACAACCGCGGCCGGCCCCGAGCCGCGGCTGATGCCGCGCCCGACGCGGGCCACCCCGTCGCCCACGATGATGGCCGAAGCGGAGCGGTTGACGACGGTTCCCCGCTCCTGGACCATCCAGTAGCCGGCCTGCGGGTCGACCGGCACGGCGCTGAAGGTCGAAGTTGTCCAGCGCAGCCCCCCCGCCGGGCACACTGCCCCGGTCGGCGAGGAGGGGACCGGCCCCGGATCGGGCTGGGATGCCGGCGTGGCCGCAGCAGGCCGGGACGAGCCCGCCGAGGCGCTCCGTGGCGCGGACACGGCCAGCCCGGCGCCGGTCCCGGCCGCAGCCAGCGCGGCCACGCCGGCCAGGGCGACCGCTGTTCTCCGGGGACTCATCGCCCCATCGGTACCCCTCCGGGGTCCGGCTCAACCGCCGGCGGCCGAGGGGTCCGGTTCGTCCGCTTCCTCTGCGGGTAGACCCACCCGGAGGCCCCTAAAGGGGGCAACGGCGCGAAACGATGGAATTGGGTGATGGGCGCAGTCGATGGCGGACCGCGTGCGGGCGGACCGGACGGCCCGGCTACCGGCCCTGACCAGGGCCAGCTGATGTCGTTCCTGACGGAGTTCAACCAGGCGACGCGTCAACCCCCGCCGCCCCCGCCCACTCGGCGCAGACGGGGAGCGGCCCACCGGTGCGACCCTGCGATCGGCGATGGTGGCGCCGACCCCGGAGCGGCGGAACCCGATTACGAACTACCGCCCGCCGGGCCGGTGGCGGTGTGGCCCCCGCCCCCGACCGGCGACCCGGTCACCGACGCAGTCGACCCGGCCCGGGCGCCGGCCGGCGCCGGGGACGACCCGCCGGGGGACCGGCCGGGCCGGCGACGGCTCTTCCGCCGGGACCGCCGTTGAGGGGCCGGGCGGCCTGCGTCGGGCCCGTAGCAGTCGTGGCAGGGCGCCTCATCGGTCAGGGCGGGGGGAACCGGACCGGGCTCGGGGTACCCGCCGAACTCGTAATGGTCATGGCACTGCGACATCACCGTTCTCCTCTTCCGTTCCCATGGTCGGCTACCGGCCCGGCCGCAGGACAGGGGCCGAAGGCCCGTTGGCCGGTCCCCGGCCACGGTGGAGGAATACGCCACTCTTGGGCTAAACGAGTAGGCCATGACCCCCACCACCCGGAAGCTGGTCGCTGGAGCCGCCGTCACCGCCGCCGCCGTGGCGGGCGGCCGGGCGGCCGTCCACCGCTCGGTCCAGTCGCTGAAGGCCAGCAGCGACCCCGACCTCGACCCTCTGTTCGACCTGCCGGCGGACCTGGTGGAGCACGAGGTGGCCGCGCCCGACGGGGGGTCCATCCGGCTGATCGAGCGGGGCGCCGGACGGCCCCTGCTGCTCATCCACGGCATCACCCTCCAGGCCGGGGTGTGGTCGCCGCAGCTCCACATGCTGGCCGATCGGTACCGGGTGCTCGCCATGGACGTGCGCGGGCACGGGGCGTCGAGCGCCGGCAGCGCCGGGTTCGGCCGCAAGGTGGCCGCCCGCGACGTGGCCGCGGTGGTGGAGCACTTCGATCTGCGCGATGCCGTCATCGTCGGGCACTCGATGGGCGGCATGATCCTGATGGAGTACGCCGCCGACTTCCCCGACCACCTGGCCGAGCGGGTGGCCGGCCTCGTCTTCATGGACACCGCGGCCTACCAGCTACTGCCCCGGCCGGCCCTGCCCGTCGCCCAGGCCCTGGGCCGCCGGCTGCGCCGCCGGTTCGAGTCCGGGCGCCCGGTGCCGCAGTGGAAGGCCGGCGAGGATGACCTGTCTTGGTTCCTGGCCCGGCTGGCCTTCGGCGCCAGGCCGTCGGCCCGGGCTGTGGACCAGGTACGCCGGTTCCTGCAGGAGGTGCCCCAGTCCACGTCGCTGCCCTCGGGCATCGACCTTCTGGACCACGACGCCCGGGAGGCGCTCGGCGCCACCCGGACCCCCTCCCTGGTGCTGGTCGGGTCCCGGGACCTCCTGACGCCGGTGTGGGCGGCGCGGCGCATCGCCCGGTTCCTCCCCGGCTCGCGCCTCGAGGTCCTCCCCGGGGCCGGACACCAGCTGATGCAGGAGCGCCCGGTGGAGGTGGCCCGGCTGCTCGACGACTTCGTGGCCGGGCTCCCCGCAGCGTCGCAGCTGATGCCCGAGTGACGCCCGGGCGCTGGTCGGCCTGGGCGGGATGACGTCGTGACCGCTCAGCGCGACGGGTCGTGGAACTTGGCGAAGCGCCACCACTCCTCACCTTCGTAGGCCGAGTCGCCCCACCACTCCCGCAGCCTCCGGCCGATCTCCATCTCCGAACCGTGCGGCGACGGCCGGTAGTACACCCGGCCCGCCACCTCCGGGGGCCGGTACTCCTGGGCCACGAAGCCGGAGGGATCGTTGTGCGGGTACATGTACCCTCCCCCCTCCTTCATCTTCCGGGCCTGGTACGGGTGCACCGAGCGCAGCGGGGCCGGGACCGGTCCCGCCGGCCGTCCGGCCACGTCCTCGAAGGCCCGGCTGAGGGCCGAGGTGACGGTGTTGGACTTGGGCGCGGTGGCCAGGTAGACGACCGCGTGGGCCAGGTTGAGCTGCGCTTCGGGCAGCCCCACGAACTCCACCGCCCGGGCCGCGGCGTCGGCCACCACCAGGCCCATCGAATCGGCCGCTCCCACATCCTCCGAGGCCAGGATCACCAGGCGGCGGGCGATGAAGCGGGCGTCCTCGCCGGCCTGCAGCATGCGGGCCAGCCAGTACAGCCCGGCGTCGGGATCGGACCCCCGGATGGACTTGATGAACGCCGATATGACGTCGTAGTGCTCGTCCTGGCCGTATCGCAGCACCCGGGACTGGCGGGCCCGCTCCACGTCGGCCAGGCCGATCTCCCGCCGCTCGTCGGCTTCGGCCAACGCCAGGGCCATCTCCAGGGCGGTGAGGGCGGCCCGGGCGTCGCCGCCGGCCAGGTCGGTCAGGTGGTGCTGGGCCTCGACGGTGATCGTGGCCTGCTCGTGGCGGAGGGCCCGCTCCACCACCTGGCGCAACTCGTCCTGGTCGAGAGGCTCCAGCCGGAACACCGTCGAGCGGCTGAGCAGCGGGGCGTTCACCTCGAAGAACGGGTTCTCCGTCGTGGCTCCGATGAGGGTGATGATCCCGGCCTCCACCCCGGGCAGGAGGGCATCCTGCTGGCTCTTGTTGAAGCGGTGCACCTCGTCGAGGAACAGGATGGTGCCCCGGCCGTTCTCGCCCAGCCGGCGCCTGGCGCCGTCGAGCACCTCACGCACGTCCTTGACCCCGGCGGTCACCGCCGAGAGGGACACGAACTCCCGGGCCGTCTGGTCGGCGACCACGTTGGCCAGGGTGGTCTTGCCGGTGCCGGGCGGCCCCCACAGCACCACGGAGGACAGCCGGTCCGACTCGATCAGCGCCCGGAGCGGTCCGCCCGGGCCGATCAGGTGCTGCTGGCCGATGATCTCGTCGAGGCGGCGGGGCCGCATGCGGGCGGCGAGGGGAGCCCGCTCCGCCATCCGTTCCTGCAGCGCAGCTTCGAAGAGGTCCTCGGGCACCGGCCCAGGCTAGATCCCGGCGGTGGGGACAGCGGCGGGGTCGGCGGGTATATAGGCGCGGTGAGCAGCGAAGGCCTTCACGAGGAACGCAGCCGGCTCCGGCCCGAGACGGTCGACCGCCACCGGGCCATCTCGTCGCTGATGGAGGAGCTCGAGGCCGTCGACTGGTACGACCAGCGCGTCGACGCCACCGACGACCCGGAGCTGAAGGCCATCCTGGCCCACAACCGCGACGAGGAGAAGGAGCACGCGGCGATGGTCCTCGAGTGGCTGCGGCGGCGGGACCCGGTGCTGGACGGTCACCTCCGTCGGTACCTGTTCAGCTCCGGCTCGGTAGTGGACCTCGAGCCCGGCGAGGACGAAGCAGGCGCTGCGTCCACCGCCGGGCTGGACATCGGGGCCCTTCGGGACAAGGAGAACCTGTGACCGACCGACTGAGAAGGGACCAGGCGCCGATCGGATCCGCAGCCTGGGCGCTGATCGACCAGGAGGCCGGACGGGCCCTGCGCCATTTCCTGGCGGCGCGGGCCCTGGTCGACTTCACCGGCCCCCGCGGCTGGGCCCACTCGGCCGAGGCGGACGGTCGCACCGAACCGGTGGTTTCGCCCGTGGCCGGGGTCGACATGCGGGCCCGGGTGGTGCGACCGCTGATCGAGACCCGCACCGGCTTCACCCTCAGCCGCGACGAACTCGACGCTGTCGATCGGGGCGTCACCGACCCGGACCTCGCGGCGGTGACCGACGCGGCCCGCCGGGCCGCCGAAGCCGAGGACCGTAGCGTCTTCGACGGAGAGACGGGCATGGCCGCAACCTCCCCGCACGAACCGGTCCCGATCGGCGACGACTACTCCAACTATCCCCGCCACGTGGCCCTGGCGGTGGCGGTGCTGCGCCGGGCCGGCGTCGAGGGGCCCTACGGCATCGCCCTGGGCGACCGCTGCTACACCGGGGTGATCGAGACCACGGAGCACGGCGGCTACCCGGTCCTCGAGCACGTGCGATCCGTCCTGGGCGGTCCGGTCGTGTGGGCCCCCGTGATGGACGGGGCGCTGGTGGTGAGCGTGCGCGGCGGCGACTTCGAGCTGGTCTCGGGCGGGGACTTCGCCCTCGGCTACGCCGGGCACACCGACACCGAGGTGCAGCTGTACCTGGAGGAGTCGTTCGCTTTCAAGGTGCACGAACCGGCCGCCGCGGTGGCCCTGCGCTACGGGTAGAGCCTCCGGGCGGTCCCGGCTGCTAGCGCAGCAGCGTGCCCACGTCGAGGCCGGTGTTCTCGGTCACCGCGCAGATGGCGGTGACCGAGATGCAGCCGCGCCCCAGCGCGGCGGCGTCGGTTCCGGAGCGGGGATCGTCGTCTGAGTCGGCGAAGGTCACCGGCACGAACTCGCCGGTCACCTCCGAGACGCTGCCCTGCACGGTCCCGAGCTCCGCCAGCGAGGTGATGCACACCTCCGGGGACTTCCTCCGGCTGCCCTTCGGCACGTTGACATTTAGCACCGTGGAGGCCGGAGCCCGCAGGATCCACTCCACCGCCGCGGCGATGACCGACGGGTGCGGGTCGCACCCGTCGTCGTCCTCCACCTCGGCCGACACGGCCAGAGCCCGCCGGCCGTAATTGGCCGCCGTGAGCGCGGCGCCCACCGTGCCCGAGTGCAGGACGGCCCGCCCCGTGTTGAGACCCCGGTTGACGCCCGACAGCACCAGGTCGGGAACCGGGCCGAACGCCCCGTACATGGCGGCCCGCACTATGAACGCGGGCGGCCCCTGCACCCCCAGCACCGTGACCCTGCCGTCGCGGATGTCCTCGCCCACCCGGTCGACCAGCACCTTCCCGTCGCTCGCGGTGGCCGTCATGGAGGCGCTGGAGCCGCTGGCGTCGAACGCCGGGGCCACGACCGTGACGTCGAGGCCCCGGGAGGCGGCAGCCCGGGCCAGGGCCAGCAACCCCTCGGAGTGCACGCCGTCGTCGTTGGTCACCAACGCTCTCATGGAGATGTGATTTCCACTTCCCCGGTCTTCATGCGTACGGGCTCCTGGACCAGCCGGCGGTATGTGGGCGGTTTATCCCCCACCGGCCACCGGGTATCACTCGCGTACGCGGATCTGTGCCGGTTGCGGGAACCGGGTTCCGCCCCCTCGAACCCACCGGCGGAGGTTGCATTGCCTTTGGTGTCATCCCCGCTCCTCCGGGAGTGGGACATGTTGCAGGACCAGGTCATCCCGACGCTGCTCGATGCGGACGACCGGGGCCACGGACCGACGGTCTGGTCGGTCGACAGCGTGGCCGACGCGGTGGCGGTGACCGCGGCCTACCAGCAGGCCCGCCCAGGTGACCGCCGCACCCTGAGGGCCTACGCCTCGGAAGCCACCCGGGAGCTGAGCCCGGTGGCGTTCTCCCTGTCGGAGATCCGCTGCCTGCCGGCGTCCACCCGGGCGGCCAACTTCGAGCGCCACGCCAGCCGCTGGCTGCCGGGCGCCCGGGTCGCCGAGCAGGTCATCCTGGGCCGGCCCCACGGACCGGTCGACCTGGTGACGGTGCGCCCGGATACCCCGCAGCGGGCCACCGATCGGGCCATCGATCAGCTGCGTGACGGAGGCCATCTCCTGCTGATCGGCCCGGCCCCGGCCGTGTCCGGGCACCGCAGCCTGCGCCCGGTGGGGACCGACCAGCGGATGTTCCGCAAGTGCACCAGGGGCCGCAGCCCCTCCCCGGCCGGGCCACACCGGCCCGGCGGCTCCGCCGAGACCCTGGCCCGCCACCAGCTCCAGGCCGAGTTGATCGCCGGCCACGCCCGCCTGGCCCGATCGCTGGCCCGTCGGTTCAACCACCACGGCGAGTCGAAAGAGGACCTGGAGCAGGTCGCCATGATGGCCCTCATCAAGGCGGCCCGCCGGTACGACCTCGAGCGCGAGACCTCCTTCTCGACCTACGCCACGGCCAGCATCCTGGGGGAGATCAAACGGCACTTCCGCGACAAGACCTGGATGATGCGGGTCCCCCGGTCGGTGCAGGAGAGCTACCTGGCGGTCAAGGAGGCCAGGGAGTCGCTCACCCACGAGCTGTCCCGCTCGCCGACCATCCAGCAGATAGCCGAGCGGCTGGGGACCAGCGACGAGGCCGTGCTGGAGGCCATGGAGGCCGGGGAGAACTACTGGCCCGAGTCGCTCGACATCGGCGTGTTCGAGGGCGAGGGCGGAAGGGACGTCCCGGTGGTCGACGGCGGGTTCGAGCTCAGCCTGGAGCGCCAGCAGTTCGTGGCCCTCATGCCCCGGCTGGCCCCCCGCGAACGGCTCATCCTGAAGCGGCTGTACTTCGACGGATGGACCCAGCGCCAGGTCGCTGACGAGGTGGGCGTCAGCCAGATGCAGATTTCCCGCCTGCTGGCCAAGACCACCGAGAAGCTGCGGGATTGGGTGAGCGAGTAACCCCGGGAATCCAACGCCGCCCGCCCCGGTGCTATCAATGTTGCCGATGTCGCAGTGGCGGTGGGAGAAGTGACGGCGCTGGTGGTCGGCCTCACGGTGGCCGTGGCGCTACTAGGAGTGCTGGTGGCCGGCCTCTTGCGGGGCCATGCCGACGTATTGAGGGCTTTGCACCAGATGGGGGTGGACCTGGACCCGTCGGCCCCGGCCGGCCGCCCGGCCGGTCCGGTGAGTGTGGCGGCCCCCGGGGTGAGACCCACCCCCGGCCGGCCCTCCGCCGGCGACGTGATGGACCTGACCGGGGTGACCCCCGCCGGCGACGCGGTGTCGCTGGCCGTCGGCGGGGTGGGTCACGACACCCTCATCGCGTTCCTCACCTCGGGCTGCGCGACCTGCCGGGCTTTCTGGGACGCGTTCCGCAGCGGGATGCTCGACGTCCCCGGCGGGGCCCGGCTGGTGGCCGTCACCCGTGGCGGTGACGCCGAGTCCCCCGGCGCCATCGCCGGGCTGGCCGGCACCACCCCGGTGGTGATGTCCACCGAGGTGTGGGAGCACTACGACATCCCCTACGCCCCGTACTTCGTCTACGTGTCGGGCCCGGCCTCCCGGGTCATGGGGGAGGGGGTGGCGGCCGGCTGGGAGGAGGTCAAGGCCCTGGTGGCCAGCGCGGTGGCCGACGGAACGACCGCCGCAGCCCCGCTGCGCAGGGGTCTGCACGAGCGGTCCCGGGCCGACCAGGTCCGCGACGACGCCGTGGACCAGCAGCTGCGGGCCGCCGGCATCGAACCGGGTGACCCCCGCCTCTACCCGTCCTCGATCAGCGACGGCGGCCGAGCTTGACCGGCCGGCAGCTGCACGCCGCCGGGCTCACCATCGCCCCGCCCTCCGGCTGGGAGGCCACGATCTACCAGCGGCCGGCCGGCACCGGGGAAACCTCCTACCCGGTGGTGCACGCCGCCACGGTGCCGCTGCCGGCCAACCGGGGCGACTACGGCGGGGGACTGGTGGAACAGCTCGGTCCCGAGGACGTGTTCGTCAGCTTCCTGGAGTTCGGCCCCGAGGCGGCCGGCACGGCTCTCTTCACCACCCTCAACGCGGTGCCGGGCCTGACGCCCGACTCGTACCGGCCCCGGCAGCTCCAGCGCACCATCCTGGGGCAGGCCGGGGTGCAGCGGTTCTTCACCGTGGGCGGCCGGGCCTTCTGCCTCTACTCGGTGATCGGATCGATGGCCAACCGGGTTTCGCTCACCACCCGGGCCAACCAGGTGATCGGCTCGTTCCACGCCGAGCCGGCCAGGTGACCGTTCCCGCGGTGACCGCACCGTTCCTGGCCGCCAGCGCGGTGCTGGTCGCAGCCGGGGTGGCCAAGCTGGGGCGGCCCGACTACACCGCCCGGGCCCTGCAGGCGGCCGGGCTGCGCCTGGGCCGCCGCCGGGTCGGCCGGGGGGCGGTGAGGGCCGGGGCGGCGGTCGAGGCCGCTGTGGGCGTGCTCGGCGTGGTCCGTCCCGGACCGGTCACCGGTGCCCTGGTGGCGGCGTCCTACAGCGCCTTTGCGGTGTTCGTGCTGCTGGCCCTGTACCGGGGATGGCCGCTGTCGAGCTGCGGCTGCTTCGGCCGGCCGGACTCGCGCCCCGGTTACCAGCACGCCGTGCTCAACGCCGGGGCCGCCGCCGCATCGGCGTGGTGGGCTCTCGACGCCCCGGGCCGCCTGGGCCGGCTCTTTGTCCACGAACCCTGGAACGGCGCCCCGCTCGTCCTCCTCAGCGCGGTCATCGCCGGGCTGGCGTACCTGATCTGGACCAACCCACTGACCAAGGAGGTCGCATGAGCCTCACCCAGGGGATCGGCGACTTCCTGCTGTCGCGCACGTCCCGCCGGGGCTTTCTGGCCAAAGCCACCGTCACCGCCACCGCCATGACCGTGGCCCCCACGGACCTGCTGCTCAAGCCGGGCACCGCCTACGGCTTCATCTGCGAGTGCGTTCCGGGCAGCAACTGCGGCTGTTCCTCCGCCTGCTGCGACGGATACACCCAGTTCTGCTGCACCATCAACAACGGGGTCAACGCCTGCCCCCCGGGCACCTTCGCCGGCGGCTGGTGGAAAGCCGACGGGTCGCAGTACTGCGCCGGCGCCCGGTACTTCATCGACTGCATGGGGGAGTGCCAGAACTGCGGCTGCGGCGGCGGCAACTTCTGTCCCACCTGTGACAACCTCACCTGCGAGTGCGCTCTCGGAAGCTGCTCCAACCGGCACGTCGGCTGCACGGAGTTCCGCTACGGCCAGTGCCACATGGAGATCGGCTGCTCCGGCCGCATTTCCTGCCGGGTGGTCTCGTGCACCCCGCCGTGGGTCCTCGACTCCACCTGCACCACGGTCGTGCAGGTGGACGACAACACGGCCGACCACTACGCCCCCTGCCAGGACGGCCCAACCCAGAACCCCCCGCCGCCGGTGGTGCAGGCGGTGGTCGGCATGGCCGCCACCCCCGACGGCAAGGGCTACTGGCTGGCCGACAACTACGGTGGCGTCTACGCCTACGGGGACGCCCCGTTCCACGGATCCCTGTACGGGACCAAGCTGGCCCAGCCCATCGTCGGGGTGGCCGCCACCAGGACCGGCCAGGGTTACTGGCTGGTGGCCGCCGACGGGGGGATCTTCACCTTCGGCGACGCCGGCTTCGACGGGTCGGCGGGCAACATCGCTCTGGCCAAGCCGATCGTGGGGATGGCTCCCGACGGGAAGACCGGCGGCTACCGGATGGTGGCCTCCGACGGCGGGATCTTCGACTACTCCGCCCCGTTCTTCGGTTCCACCGGCGGTGTCGCCCTCGACCGGCCGGTGGTCGGCATGGCCCCCACCCCCGACAACAACGGCTACTGGCTGGTGGCGTCCGACGGCGGGATCTTCGCCTTCGGTGACGCCGGTTTCCACGGGTCGCTCGGATCGGTCGCCCTGGCCGAACCCATCGTCGGGATGGCCGCCACGCCCACCGGCCAGGGTTACTGGCTGGTGGCGTCCGACGGCGGGATCTTCGCTTTCGGTGACGCCGGCTTCCACGGGTCGCTGGGCGGCAGGACCCTCGCCCACCCGGTGGTCGGCATGGCCGCCACCCCCACCGGGGCCGGTTACTGGCTGGTCGCCGGCGACGGGTCCATATTCCCCTTCGGCGACGCCCGGTCCTTCGGACAGGGCATGTAAAGAGGACACTCACGATGACCGCCCTGTTCGTGTTCCTGGCCCTGGTGACCGGAGTGGCCGCCGCGGCCCGCTCGACGTGGTCGCCGTGCGGGCTGTCGATGCTGTCGACCATCACCCCGTTCGGGGAGCGGGGCCGGGGCCACCGCTACGCGGTCACCGCCTGCTGGTTCGTCGCCGGGGCGGCGGCGGGCGGTGCCACCCTCGGAGCTTTCTCCGCCGGCGGGGCGGCGGTGGTTGCCGGCGCCGGCGGCGCCCACCATCCGGCCGTGCTGGCCGGGGTGGCAGCCGGGCTGGCCGCAACCGGCGCCGGGGTGGACGCCGGGCTGTTCGGAGACGTGCTGCCGTTGATCCGCCGCCAGGTGGACGACGGGTGGCTGGCCCGGTACCGGCCGTGGGTGTACGGAGCCGGTTTCGGCTGGCAGATCGGGACCGGGCTGGCCACCTACCTGATGACCGCGGCGGTGCTGGTGGTGGCGTTATTCGCCGCTCTCACCGCCTCGCCGGCCGCGGCGCTCGGGGTGGCCACGGCCTTCGGCCTGGCCCGGGGGCTGACCGTGTTCCTCACCGCCGGGTCAGCCACGCCGGCCGGCCTGCGGGACCTGCACCGCCGTCTCGACGACGCCGGCCCGGCCGTGCGCTGGGCGGTGATCGGGGTGCAGGTCGGGGCGGCGGCGTCCCTCGGCCTGGTGGCCGGCGGAGTCAGCTCGCCGGGAGACCTGGCCGTCCCGGCGGTGCTGGTCGCCGGGGCCGGACTGACCGGTGGGGCCTACGCCCGGTGGCGCCGGGCGGCCCACTGCGAGCGACCCCCGGTGGGTGCCGACGTCCAGCCCGGCCGGAAGGTGGTGGGAGCATGACCGGCCGGAGCGTGCCCGGCCGCAGCGTGGCCCTGACGGCCGCCGGCCTGGGCGTGGCGGTGGCTGCTCTCAGCGGCTGCGGCGGATCCAGCAGCACCTCGGTGCGCAGCATCAGCCCCTCCACCACCAAGACCATCGTCACCGCCCCGCCCAGCTCCCTGGCCGCCCCGGTTCCCACAGTGTTCGACTGCGGGGGCGGGGCTTACGAGCCGAAGACCCTTCTGGTGGTCTGCGGGGTGGCGACCACCACCGTCATCGACGTGCGCTGGACGTCGTGGAACGCATCCGGGGCCGCCGGGTCGGGGACGGTGAACCTCAACAGCTCCGGCCTCCACGGCTCGGCCCCGGCCGACCTGGCCCTGAGCGACGTGGTGCAGACCGGCAACGGGCCGCAATTCTCGGTACTGCAGGTGACCTGGACCGGCACCTCGCCCGACGGCCACTCCAGCGACCGGTTCAAGCTGGCGGTCGCCCCCGGCTGAGCAGCCCGCCCCTGAACCTGTCGCTGTAGCGTCGGGGCCGGGCCGGCCGCCTATGATCCGGCGACATGAAGGCTCTGCGCCATTCCCTGCTCGCCCTGGGCGCGACCGTCATCATCGCCGGCATCGTCCGGCTGCGGGGGTCGGGAGGAACCCCTCCGCAGCGGGGTGGTTGGCGGGAGCTGCCCCCGGAAGAGCTGGGCTGAGCCGGACCGGTGCACGCCGCAGTCGTAGGCTTCGGAGCGGTCGGCCGCCGGGTGGCCCAGGCGCTGGCCGCCGATGAGACCTTCGACACCGTCACTGTCATACACCGGGATCCCTCCCGGGTGGCCGCTGCATCGGACAGCTGGCCCGGCGCCGTCCAGGTCCGTCGGGGGGCGCCGGGGGACCCGGTAGCTGCCGACGTCACCGTGGTGACCGTGCCGGCCGGGGCCCGCCGGGCGGTGGTGTCCGCCCTGGACCATGGCAGCCACGTGGTGTGCACGCTCGACGACCCTGTCGACGTCCGGGTACTGCTCGACCTGGACGAGCGGGCCCGCAACCGCCGGCGGTTCCTGGCCGTGGGCGCCGCCATGGCCCCCGGCCTGTCATGCGTGCTGGCGGCCCGCATGCGGGGGACGTTCGACCGGGTGGAGGAGGTCCACGTGTCCAGCCTGGGCACCGGCGGCCCGGCCTGCGCCCGACGCCACCATGCGGCCCTGGCCGGCATCTCGGTGGACTGGGTCGACGGCGGGTGGCGCCGCCGGCCCGGCGGGTCCGGTCGGGAGCTGGTGTGGTTTCCCGAGCCGGTGGGCGGGGCGGACTGCTACCGGGCCGCGCTGGCCGACCCGATCCTGCTCCAGCCGGCCTTCCCGGAATGCCGGCGGATCACCTCGCGGATGGAGGCCACCCGCCGGGACCGCCTCACGTCGTGGCTGCCCATGCTGCGCCCGCCCCACCCCGAGGGGTTGGTCGGCGCCGTCCGGGTGGAGATGAGGGGGTGGGTGGACGACCGCGCCGACACCCGCATCCTGGGCTGCGCCAGCCCGCCGGCGGTGGTTGCCGCCGCGGTGGCCACCGAAGCCGCCTGCCTGGCGGTCACCGACCGCCTGGCCCGCCCGGGGGCCGGGGGCCTGGCCGAGCTGGTGGACGAGCCGGGGGCGTTCCTCAAGGCCCTGGCCGGATCCGGCATCACCCTCGCAGCCTTCCAGGGCGGCCCGATCTAGGCCTGGTCCGGGCCGCCCTGGTCAGGCATCGGACGCCGGCCGCTCAGGGCTTGCGGAAGCGCTGCGTCCAGCGCACCTTCCAGTCGAGCGGATCGTGGATGGGGGCCCGGCTCAGGGCCCGGTTGAGCAGCTGGAGCGCCGCGGTGGCCTCGAAGTCGTCCACCCGGGCGTGCACCCGGGTCGCCACCCGGTCCCGGGCTGCTTCCAGGTCCCGGCGGGCCGGTCCGGCAGCGGCGATCAGCTCGTCGGCCGCCTCGGGGGTGACACCGGACCGGCTCAGCTGGTAGGCCCGCTCGACCAGGGCGTCGGGACCGGCCGCGGGAGCCGGGGGGAGTTGGGGGGAGGACGTGCTCATGGCGCCCCGAATGCTAGGAGAAAG
>JAKAXN010000326.1 GCA_021816565.1 Actinomycetes bacterium | reverse complement strand
GTCCCGGCCGGCCAGAACCGCAGCAGGCCCCGCCGGGAGCCCGTCCACGGGAGGCGCACCTGGCGCCTGGAAGCGGCGGGAGCGCTCACCGGGCCAACCCGGCGTTCCACCGGCGGGCCAGGTCGTCGGCGCCCGACGCCTCCACCACCACCAGGCCGGGGTGCATCGGTACCCGGCCGGGGCGGTCCACCACCGAGATCACGATCACCCGGTCGAAGCGGCGCCTGAGGGCCGCGGCGGTGGGCAGGCTGGCCGGGTCCAGCCGGCCGGTCACGACCACCAGCGCGGTGCCGCCCCGGTCGCGGCGCAGAAGGATCAGCTCCGCCTCCAGCGACCCGGACGGGTCGGGGGCCACCCCGGTCAGGTAGTCGACCGCAGCGGTGGGGTCCCGGTACGCCGGGCCGCCCAGGCGGTCCCCGGCGGTGGTGCGCAGCTGGACCGGGGCCCGGCCGGCGGACATCGACACCGCCACCGACGCAGCCACGTCCACCGCCTCCTCGAACGACTCGGCCGAGTAGCCGGACGGGTCGAGATCCAAGAGACAGACGGTGTAGGGCTGGGCGGTGTCGACGTTGTGGCGGACCACCAGGCGCCCCGTCCGGGCGGTCGACGGCCAGTGCACGGTGCGCAGGTCGTCACCCACCACGTACTCGCGCAGCCGGTGGAACGTGACGCTGCCCTGCGGGGCGGTGTCGCTCGAGGGTCCCTCCAGGTTGCGGGAGATCCCGGTGGGCAGCGGGCGCAGCGTGAGCAGGCGGGGGTGCACCGAGATCTGCTGCGGCTCGCCCATGCGCTGCACCGTGCGGCACAGACCGAACGGGTCGGCGCGGGGCATCTCCACCGGGCCCACCTCGAAGGTGCCCCGGCTGGAGGTCGGCAGCCGGTAGGTGCGCAACCCCCGCTCCCCCGGCCTCAGCCGGGGCAGGCGAGCGGCGATGGGCCGGTCGCCGAGCCGCTGCTCGATGGCCAGGGCGCCGACGGTCCGCCGGGACAGGTTGGTCACGTGGATCACCGCGATGGCCGGCTGGCCCTTCTCCACCCGCGGCGGCTCCACCGCCCGCTCGAGGGCCAGCCGGGGCCGGCGGGCCACGTAGGCCAGCGAGCCGGCCACCAGCACCACCAGGCCGGCGCCGAGCACGCCGACAGGCTGCCAGTGGGCGGCCAGGCCCAGCACCAGGAGGGCCAGGCCGACGGGGCCGGCCGCCAGCCCCAGCCTGGTCACCGCAGCAGGGTGCGCGGCACCGGGACCGACTGGAGGGCCCGGGCCACCACGTCGGCCGCGGTGCGGCCCTGGATCTCGGCGTCGGGGCGCATGATCACCCGGTGGGCCAGGGTGGACTGGGCCATGGCTTTGACGTCGTCGGGGGTGACGTAGCTGCGGCCGGCCGCGGCTGCGGCCACCCGGGCGGCTCGCAGCAGGGCCAGCCCGCCCCGGGGTGACACCCCGAGGCGCACCTCCGGCAGCGAACGGGTGGAGGCGCACAGGGCGACGATGTAGTTCTCGATGGCCGGGGCGACCTCGAC
This sequence comes from Actinomycetes bacterium, assembly GCA_021816565.1. Next base: position 3,852 of record JAKAXN010000326.1, on the reverse strand, counting down.
GCTGCGCTTGACGAACTCGACCATCTCCAGGAGCTCCTCGCCTGTCATCACCGGTGACAGGGTGGAGACGGTCGGCTCGTCCTTCTCACTGCGCAGCACCGCGGCCTCGGCATCGGCGCCGGGGTAGCCGATCTCGATACGCATCAAGAAGCGGTCCAGCTGGGCCTCGGGGAGGATGTAGGTGCCCTCCAGGTCGATGGGGTTCTGGGTGGCCACCACCACGAACGGGCGGGGCACCCGGTAGACAGTGGCGTCGGTGGTCACCGTCTGCTCCTGCATCACCTCGAGGAGGGCGGACTGGGTCTTGGGCGAGGCCCGGTTGATCTCGTCGCCGAGGACGATGTTGGCGAACACCGGCCCGGGCCGGAAGCTGAACGTCGACGTGGCCTGGTCGAACACCGACACCCCGGTCACGTCGGTCGGCAGGAGGTCCGGGGTGAACTGGATGCGGTTCCAGGTGAGCGCGACCGAGGCGGCGATGGCCCGGGCCAGCGAGGTCTTGCCCACCCCGGGGACGTCCTCGATCAGGAGGTGGCCCTCGGCCAGGACGCAGGTGAGGGCGGCCCGCACCACCTGGTCCTTGCCATGCATGACGCGCGACACGTTGGCGACCAGGCGGTCGAAGCGCTGAACGAAGCCCTGCATCTCTACGGTGCTGCTCATGTACGTCCCTTCTTGGTGGACAGGCGCGACCGCGCCCTGCGGGCGGCGGAGATGACCCAGGCCAGGCCCAGAGCGGCCAGGAGCCAGCCGATCAGGTCCCGGGCCACCGGGTCCACCCGGGCCGGGGCCGGCGCGACCGACGAGGCCAGGGCGGTGCCGGGGGTGACGCCGCGGTAGGCGCCGGCGGTGCACGGGGCCGGGGCGGTGGTGCCCGGCGCGGTGGTCGGAGCCGCGGTGGTGGGGGCGGCCGTGGTGGGCGCGGCGGTGGATGCGACGGTGGCGGCCGCCTTGACCCCGGTGGTGGTGGCGGAGGCCGGCGGGGCCGTGGTGGCGGTCGGGGCGGTGGTGGTCGGCGCCGGCGGGCAGGTCGTGGTGGTGGGGCCGCCCGGGGTGGTGGTGGTCGTGGGGGCGACGGTGGTGGTCGTGGTGGACGGGCCCGGGGTGGTGGTGGGCGGTGCCCCGGCGCCGCTCGGGGAGCCGGCGTCCACTGACACGGTCTGGCCGAGATAGCGGTAGGAGACGGTGACGTCCACCCCCGACGGGCTCGGGCAGGCCCCCGGCAGGTCGAAGGTGTAGGGGAAGTTGGGCCCGGGCAGGCCCTGGGTGCTGGCGCACAGGTTGGCCGGGCCGCCGCTCGACGACACCGCCCAGTCACCGCCGGCGCTCAGCGGGCCGTGGACGGTGCTGTCGACGACCACCTGGAACGGCTGGCCACCGAGACCGCACACGAAGTTGAGCTGGCAGCTGCGGGTGACGGTGGCGGAGAAGCTGTAGCTCGGCTGGCTGCCGATGGCGAAGGCGGCCGTCACCTGCGGGGACGGCCCGCCGTAGGGGTCGGGGGAGGCGGTGTCGTCGAGGGTGAGCGACAGCGAGCAGGCCCCGCCGCTGTCGATCAGGTCCATTGGGTACGACAGCCGGCCGCCGGTGACCGGACCGCCGGGCTCGGGGATGGCGGTCGATCCGCAGGTGACGGCCACGTTGGCGGCGCTGAGCGGGCCGGCCGGCAGGTCCGGGGGGAACTCGACGGTTATGGTCCCGGAGTTGGGGTCCGAGCCGACGGCCGGGACCACCCGGGTGCCTCCCTGCAGGTCCGCCGGCCACGGCAGGGTCTGGGAGAAGGGGGACCCGGTGACAGTCACCGCGGCGTCGGGATGACCGGCCGGGTACACCTCGACGGTCGGGGTGAGGGGCCGGCCGGCGGGCAGGTCGGGGACGGTCACCCGCAGGCTGCTGGTGGGGCCCACCGTCCGGCCGCCCACGGAGTAGACGAAGTCGGTCTCCGACGGCAGCGTCCCGAAGTCCTCGACGGCGTTGCCGGTGGCCGACACCTGCAGGGTGGCGGTGATGGTGGGCCCGGAGGCGGCGCCTGCGCCAGTGAGGGAGATGGCGCTGGCGTCGGGCTTGCGCCACGCCTCGGTGCAGGTGCCGTCCGCGGTGGGGTTGCCGGTCAGGCCCGACGCCAGGCTGCCCTCGACGCTGAAGCTGAGCGACTCGCCGAGCAGGCCCAGGTTGTCGGCGTTGATGGTCACCGTGTCGGTCCCGCCGGCCACCTGGACCGTGGGCGGGGTGCCGACGTAGCTGCCCCCGCAGGCCGAGCCGATCACCGACCACTGGTCGGCGGGGACGACGCAGCTGGGGTTGGCGGCCTCCGAGCAGGGCTTCCACGACACCACCCAGTCCCCCTGGCCGTCGGAGGTGGTGGTCACCGACAGCGGGGCGTCGGGACCGCGGGCCGAGGTGGTGAAGGTGGCCGGGCTGGAGGGGGTGGACTGGGCGTTGATGAAGGCGGTGACCACCACCGAGTACCTGGTGGCCGGGCGCAGGCCGGTGAACAGGTACTGGTTCTGGCCGTACAGCACCCGGGTGGGCTGCGAGGGCTGGTGCGAGCCCGACAGGGCGGTGATGCGCACCGACCACGACGACGGCTCGCAGTCGGTCTGGTCGAGCAGCTCGTAGGACCACGCCACCAGGGCGGTTCCCGACGACGGGGTGACCGATGTGATCTGGGGGGCGTAGGGCTTCTGGGTGGTGTTGGCGCAGGTGACCTTCTGGCTGACCGGCTGGGCGACCGGGACCGGCTGGTTGGCCGGGGTGGAACCGGCCCGGCTCTTCTGCCCGGCCCCCGACGCCGGGGCGGTGGTGGGCGGGGCCACGTTGAGGTCGGCCGGGCCGGTGGTGCTCACGGCCACCGCGGCGCTCTTGTCGACCACGACCGGCCGATGGGATCCGTCGGTGAAGACGACCAGCGCCTCGAGGCTCTGCGGGTTGTTGAACACCACCCGGGGCCCGTCGACGAGCACCTGGGCGCCCTGGAAGCTGCTTCTCTCCGAGGCGCTGCGCAGCGGGTACCGGGGGGCGCCGGCCACCGGGGCCATGCGGCCGTTGGCCGGGTCGATGCTCCACAGCTCGGGGCGGGGCCCGGCCCCCTGGTCGAGGGTGTAGAGGTAACCGCCGGACAGCACCGGCACCACCGGGTCGGCGTCACCGGGGAAGCCGGCCAGGTGGAACGGGCCCCGCACCCCGGCCCCGGAGCCCACCCCGTACAGGTACCAGCCCCCCCGCAGGTGGGCCAGGAAGAGGAAGCCGGGCCCGGCGCCGGTCACCGCCACGATCCGCCCGGCCGAGGCGGTGGCCGGGACGCTGACCGTCAGCGGCCGGGATCCGGGCCGGTAGACGCTCACCCGGCCGGGGGCGGCCACGGCCACCGACGATCCGGCCGACTCGATGGCGGCGGCCCGGCAGCCGGCCCGCAGGGCGGCCTCGGGAGTGACGGCCAGCTGGTCGGCGCCGGCGGCGGCGGGGCGCAGCCGCTCGGCCCGGCAGGCCGGCCCGGAGCCGACCAGCACCCACAGGTCGCCACCGGCCACGGCGGCCGAACCGGGCCGCAGCGCCACCGGGCCGGCCAGGGACGCGAAGCCGAGCGGGGGCACCGTCGAGCCTGGGGCCCGGGCCGCCGAGGCGACCGTCTGGGGGCCGACCAGCGAGACGGTGGAGCGGGGGGCGGAGCGCACTATGTAGGCGTCGGGGCCGCTGGCCAGCCCCTCGGCTCCGGTCACGCCGGACAGCGAGCCGAGCCCGACACCCGGGCCGTTCGGGTCGGTGACGTAGTCGTCGGGCTCCAGGAAGTTGAACGCCCCGGTCCGGCGGTTGACCAGCACGGTCCCGCCGCGGACCGGTACCGGCTAGATC
>JAKAXN010000325.1 GCA_021816565.1 Actinomycetes bacterium | reverse complement strand
AACCCCGAGGACCGCTACGAGGTGGAGGTCCAGGGGGAGGACTACCTCATCCTGCGCGAGCGCGACATCCACGCCGTGGCCTCGGAGCGGGTGGACAACGGCACCGGGCTGTACCTGTAGCCGCCCCGGGTTCATCCGGCTGCCCGGGCCCGGCCCGGTCCCTTAGCATTGGCGGCCATGTCGGCTGCCGAACCCGTCCAAGCCACGCCAGCCCAACTCGCCGCGGTCAGGTACAACGCCGACGGCCTGGTTCCCGCCATCGTGCAGGACCACCACGACGGCCAGGTGCTGATGATGGCCTGGATGAACGCCGAGACGCTGGCGGAGACCCTCGAGTCGGGCCGGACCGTGTTCTGGTCCCGCAGCCGACAGGAGCGCTGGCGCAAGGGTGACACCTCCGGTGACCGCCAGTGGGTGCGCGGCGCGTACTACGACTGCGACGGCGACACCCTGCTCCTCGTGGTCGAGCAGGAGGGGGCCGGGGCCTGCCACACCGGGGCCCGGTCGTGCTTCTACCGGGCGTTCGGGTCCGGATCGGATCCCGACGTGACGCCGACCGAGCAGCCGGGGCCCCCGATGTTCGCCGGTCCCGCCACGCCGACGACCGGGCGGTGACCCGCCCCTCGCGCGACGAGTTCGCGTCGCTGGCGGCGCGCTACACGGTGGTGCCGGTCTGGAGGGAGCTGCTGGCCGACCTGACCACCCCGGTGGCCGCCTTCGCCCGCCTGGCCGGCGGCGACCCGACCGACAGGGCGTTCCTGCTGGAGTCGGTGGAGCACGCCGAGCGGTGGGGGCGCTGGTCGTTCATCGGCCGGCGGCCCAGCGCCACCATCGTGGCCCGCGGGTCGGAGCTGACCGTGGAGGGGCGCCTGCCGGAGGGCGTGCCCCTCGACCGGGGGGTGCTGGCCGCCATCGAGGGTCTGCTGCGCTCGTACCGCTCCCCGGTCATCGAGGAGCTCCCCCCTCTCCACGGGGGGGTGGTCGGCTACCTGGGCTACGACGTGGTGCGCGAAGTGGAGCGCCTGCCGGGCGCCCCGCCCGACGAGACCGGCTACCCCGACGCCATCCTGTCGGTGGTGGGCCAGGTGGCCGCCTACGACTACTGGCGCCAGCGGGTGACGCTCATCGAGGCGGTTCCCATCCCTCCTGCGGCGGCCGGTGACCGGGCCGCCTGCGACGCCCTCTACGACGCCGCCGTGGCCAGCCTGGACCGGCTGGCCGCCGAGGGGGCGGAGCCGCGCGACGAACCGCTGGTGGTGCCCCCCGACCGGGAGGACGAGCCCCCGGTGGTGCGCCGGCGGACCAGCCCGGAGATGTACCGGGCCGCGGTGGAGTCGGCCCGGGAGCACATCCTGGCCGGTGACATCTTCCAGGTGGTGCTCTCCCAGCGCTTCGACTTCGACCTGGGCGCCGACCCGTTCGACTTCTACCGGTCCCTGCGTCAGGTGAACCCGAGCCCCTACATGTACTTCCTGCGCCACCCGGAGCTGTGCGTCGTCGGCTCCTCGCCCGAACCGATGGTGCAGCTCCTCGGCGGTCGGGTGGTGTCCCGGCCCATCGCCGGCACCCGCCGCCGGGGCCGCACCGATGAGCACGACCGGCGCCTGGCCGCCGAGCTGGCCGAGCACCCGAAGGAGCGGGCCGAGCACGTGATGCTGGTCGACCTGGCCCGCAACGACGTGGGCCGGGTCGTCGAATACGGATCCGAGCAGGTCGACGAGCTCATGACCCTGGAGAGGTACAGCCACGTGATGCACCTCACCTCCCAGGTCTCGGGCCGGCTCAGGGAGGGCCTGGGCCCCATCGATGTGCTGCGGGCCACGCTGCCCGCCGGCACGGTGTCGGGCGCCCCCAAGGTGCGGGCCATGCAGATCATCGACGAGCTGGAGCCGGTCAAGCGGGGCCCCTACGCCGGGGTGATCGGCTACTTCGACTTCTCCGGCAATCTGGACACCGCCATCACCATCCGCACCCTGGTGGTAGGCCCCGACGGCCGGGCCAGCGTCCAGGCCGGGGCCGGGATCGTGGCCGACAGCGACCCCGGCGACGAGGACCTGGAGTGCCGCAACAAGGCCGCAGCCCTGCTCGCCGCGGTGCCCGGGGCCCGGCGGATGACCGCGGTCCGCCGGCCGGGGGTGCAGACTGGCTGATATGCGGTACTGGGTGAAGCTGGACCGGGATGTGATCACCGTGGGCGGCCCGGAGTCGGGGCCGTACCTGCAGGGGCAGCTGAGCCAGGACGTGGCGTCGCTCGCTCCCGGCTCGTCGGCGTGGTCGTGGCTCCTGGCCCCCAACGGCAAGGTGGACGCGCTGCTTCGCGTCAGCCGCCGGACCGGCGAGGACTGGGTGCTCGACACCGACGCCGGCTGGGGGCCGGCCGTGCTGGCCCGGCTCCAGCGCTTCAAACTGCGCACCAGGGCGGACCTGGCCCTCGCCCCGGCCACGGTCATCGGCCTGCGGGGCCCCGGCTGGCCGGAGGCCGCCGGGGTCGGGGCGGACGTGGCCTGCACCCCGCCGTGGCCCGGAGTCGACGGGAGCGACCTGATCCTGCTCGGCGACGACCCGGTGTGGGCCGCGCCCGACGGCGTCGCCGAGATGGCCCCGGGGGCCTACGAGGCCCTGCGCATCCGGGCCGGCCAGCCCCGTATGGGCGCCGAGCTCGGGGAGCGGACCATCCCGGGCGAGACCGGGCTGGTCCCTTTCACCGTCAGCTTCACGAAGGGGTGCTACACCGGGCAGGAGCTGGTGGCCCGCATCGACTCGCGGGGCGGCAACGTCCCCCGCCACCTGTGCCGGTTGCGCCTCGACGGCCCGGTCGGGCCCGGAACCGAGCTGTTCGACGGTGACCAGGCCGCCGGGGTGGTCACCAGCGTCGCCGGTCTGGAGGAGTCGGGGACCGGGGCGGGCTGGGTGGGCCTCGGCTACGTCCGCAGGGGTTTCGAGGCTCCCCGCACGCTGAGCGCCGGCCCGGGCGGCCCCTCCGCCCACGTGGAGGCCCTGCCCTGGTGAGAGGACCGGCGGTCGGCGAGCGGCGCCGGTGGTGGTGGAGTCTGGTCCTGGCATCGGGGGTGCTGGGCGCCGGCTGCTCGGCCGGGGTCGGAACCCTGACGTTCCCGTCCCCGCCGGCGGTCACCGCGGCCCCCACTCCGGCGCCGGCCGACTCCCTGCCGGCCGGCCTGGCCTCGACCCCCGAGGCCCCGGTTTCCGGGGCGACGACCACCATCGCGCCCCGCGTCGGCCCCGGGCCCGACACGTTGAACGGCACCGTCCTCGGACCGTCCGGCCCGGTGGGCGGGGCGGTGGTGCAGGCGGACCGGCTGGTCGGCGACGCGGTGGCGTCGGTGCGCACCACCACCGCCGCCGACGGCAGCTGGTCGTTTCGCAACGTCCTCGGGGGGCGGTGGCGGGTGCGGGCCTGGAGGAGCCCGGACCTGGACCTGACCGCGCCGCAGATCATCTTCGTCGGTACGTCCGACCCGCCCGCGCTCACCCTGCAGCTGTCGTCGTACCAGGCCCAGCAGGTGAGCGGAGCCATCAACCCCTCCGACCCGGTGGCCGGGTCTCCGGCCAACCTGGTGGTCCAGGTGGTGCAGCCGACTGTCAGCCCCGACGGGCTCCTCACCTACCCGCCGGTCCCCGGGGCCAGCGTCTCGCTGGTCTCCGGCCCGGACTGGCAGGTGAGCAACGGCAACCCCCTCGTCACCGACGGCTCCGGCCAGGTCCTCTTCGCAGTGGAGTGCACCACCCCCGGCGCGGCCCCCCTCAGCGCCCAGGTCGGCGCCGGCGCGCCGGTGGCCCTGCAGATGCCGCCCTGCGGGGCCCCGGCCTCGGCGCCGACCGGCAGCGCGCCGGCCTTCCAGCTGCCCGGGTCCGGGTCGACGACCACCACCTGCCCGGGTGGGACCACCCCGTCGGGCTCCACCGACCCGAACGCCACCACCACCTCCCTGGCGTACGGTAACTGCTGAGGCTGGTCGGCCCCGCCGATGGCGGAGGTGCAGGGTAGGCTCGCAGCTTCATGGCGACCTACCTCGACCGGATCCTCGCGGCCCACCGGTCCGCGGCGGGAGATGACACCAGGGACCTCGACTCCCTGGTGTCGGACGCGGCCGCCCAACCACCGGCCCGGGGCTTCGAGGCGGCGCTGCGCCGCTCGGACTCGGTGGCGGTGATCGCCGAGGTGAAGCGCCGCAGCCCGAGCAAGGGGGACCTGGCCCCGGGCCTGGTGCCGGCCGGGCTGGCCGCGGCCTACCAGGCCGGCGGGGCGGCCGCCCTGTCGGTGCTGACCGACCGGGAGTTCTTCGGTGGGTCGCCCGGTGACCTGCGCCAGGCCCGGGCCGCGGTCGACATCCCGGTGCTGCGCAAGGACTTCACGGTGTCGCCCGCCGACGTGGCCGACGCCCGCATCATGGGAGCTGACGCGGTGCTGCTCATCGCCGCCGCCCTCAGCCCCGGGGAGCTGTCATCGCTGTTCGAGCTGGCCCGGCGGGTCGGCCTGGACGCCCTGGTGGAGGTGCACGACGAGGCGGAGGCCGAGACGGCCCTGTCGGTGGGAGCCACCCTCATCGGGGTCAACCAGCGGGACCTGTACACCTTCGAGGTGGACCTGGACCGGGCCCGTCGGGTGGCGGCCGCCCTGCCCGACCATGTCACCCGGGTGGCCGAGTCGGGGATCCGGAGCGGTGAGGACGTGCGCAAGCTGGCCGACGCCGGTTTCTCCGCCGTGCTGGTGGGCGAGACCCTGGTGCGGGCGGTCGACCCGTCCGCCGCGGTGCGGGACCTGTCGGTGGCCCGGGTAGGCCCGTCACCGGGATGATGGACGGCCGGGAGCGACGCGGCTTCGTCAAGATATGCGGCGTCACGTCCGAGGAGGACGCCCTCCTGGCCGTCGCTCTCGGGGCGGACGCCGTCGGGTTCATCTTCGCCCCGTCGTCGCGTCAGGTCGCTCCCCAGGTGGTCGCCGACATCATCAAGAGGCTTCCCCGCGACGAGGTGATGACGGTGGGGGTGTTCCGCGACGAGGCCCCGCAGCGGGTGTCGGACATCGCCGTCGCCACCGGCTGCCACGCCGTGCAGCTCCACGGTCACGAGCCGCCCGAGGCGGCCCGCTGGCTGGCCACCAGGGTGCCGGCGGTGATCCAGGCCTTCCCGGCCGGCGACGCCCGCGTCCGCCGGGCCGGCGAGTACGGCGCCTTTGCCGTGCTGCTCGACGCCCCCAACCCCGGCTCGGCCCAGCTGTTCGACTGGTCGCTGGCCGCCGAGGTGCCCGCCGGCCAGCGGGTGATCGTGGCCGGCGGCCTGCACCCGGGCAACGTGGCGGCGGCCATCGAGCACACCGGGTGCTGGGGGGTGGACGTGGCCTCGGGGGTGGAGCGCACCCCGGGGGTCAAGGACCCGATCAGG
>JAKAXN010000324.1 GCA_021816565.1 Actinomycetes bacterium | reverse complement strand
CCCGTCCGCCGACCACCACCACCTTGACGTTCGGCATCGAGTCGAACAGCAGGGCCGCTTCGATCAGCTCGGCGAGCATCGTGGAGCTGAGGGCGTTGAGCTTGTCCGGCCGGTTGAGGGTGATGGCACCCCGGGAGCGGTCGCTGCTCACCTCGATGGTGGAGAAGTCCATGGCCCACCATCGCACTCCCGGGGCGGCCCCATCCAGCGGCCCGGCCGGACCGGATCCCGTATTGTCGCCTGCCGTGACCCCGGTGGCCTCATTCCGCTGGTCCCATGTGGGGCTGTGCGTCTCCAGCGTCGAGCGGTCGATGCGCTTCTACTGCGATGGGCTCGGCTGCCAGCCGGCCGAGCGCTACGAGCTGGACGGGTCGCAGCTGCCCGGGCTGGCCGAGGCTCTGGAGGTGGCGGCACCGGCGGTGATCGTGTCGCAGATGATCACCCACGGGGGGCTCAGGATCGAGCTGATCGGGTGGAGGAGCCCCGACGCCGGGGGGACCCCGGCCAGCCGGCGCAACCAACTCGGCCTCACCCACCTGTCGTTCGTGGTCGACGACGTGGACACCGCGGCCAGCCGGCTGGTCGAGATGGGAGGAGAGCTGCTGCCGCTCACCCGGCAGCGCCCGGGGATCGACCTGGTGTTCCTGGCCGACCCCGACGGCACCCGGGTGGAGCTGATGGGCCGGGTCTGAGCTCCACGCTGGTCAGCCGGCCCGTCCGGCCTCGCCGGGCCAGCCGGTTTCGCCGGGCCAGCCGGTTTCGCCGGGCCAGCCGGTGTACCCCTCGGCCAGGTAGGTCCGGCCGGCCTCGGAGGCGACGAGCATGGCCAGCTCACCCCGTTGGCGCCTCTCGTCGAAGGGCGTGCTGCCGGGAGCCTGGTGCAGCATGGTCGTCATCCAGTACGAGAAGTGCTGCGCCTTCCACACCCGGGCCAGCGCCCGCTCCGAGTAACCCTCGAGGGCGTCGGGGTCGTCCCTCTTCAGGGCCCGCTCCACCACGTCGGCGAGGACCATCACGTCGGCCAGGGCCAGGTTGAGGCCCTTGGCCCCCGTCGGGGGGACGGTGTGCCCGGCATCGCCGGCCAGCAGGAGCTTCCCGTATCGCATCGGGGTCTGCACGTAGCTGCGGAACGGCAGGACCGAGCGTTCGATGATCGGTCCCTCCACCAGGGAGAAGCCGTCGGATCCGGCCAGGCGGCTCTGGAGCTGGTCCCAGATCCGGTCATCCGACCAGTCGGCGGGATTCTCGTTCGGGCTGCACTGGAAGTACATGCGCTGGATCCGGTCGGTCCGCTGGCTGATGAGGGCGAACCCCAGATCGGAGCGGGTGTATATCAGCTCGGGGCAGCTCTTGGGCGCCTCGCACAGGATGCCGAACCAGGCGAAGGGGTACTCGCGGTAGTATTGCCGGCGCCCTGCCACCAGGTCCCGGCAGATGCCGTGCGAACCGTCGGCCCCCACCACGATGCCCGCTTCGATCAGCCGGGTGCGACCCTCGGGGTCGGCGTAGGTCACCGTCGGCCGGTCGACCACGTCGTCGACCCGGACGTCGCTGACGCCGAAGCGTACGTCTCCCCCGTCTCTGTCCCTGGCGGCGCACAGATCCATGAAGACGTCCGTCTGCGGGTACAGCCAGACCGAGGCGCCGGTCAGCCCCTCGAAATCGATGTGGTGGCTCTCGCCGTCGAAGCGCAGGTATATGCCCCGGTGGCGATCCCCGTCGCGCAGGACGCGGTCGCTGACCCCGCTGTCCACCAGCATGGCGACGCTGTCGCGCTCGAGGATGCCGGCCCGGTGGGTGGTCTCGATCTCGTGCCTGCTGCGGATGTCCACCGCCACGCTGTCGATGCCGGCCAGGTGGAGCAGGTGCGAGAGGGTCAGCCCGGCCGGACCGGCGCCCACGATGGCAACCTGCGTGGTGGTCGTCGGGGAACCCGTCATCGGTCGCCCTCCACGAGGCCCCCGGGCCGCGCCCGGTGGGCCGGGTCAGCGGGACAGCTGGACATCCAGGCGGCCCGACAGCTCGGCGAAGCTGGTCCCGTACGTCTCGACCACCTGCACGCCGCCCGGGCCGATGGCGAACACCGCCCATTCGGTGTAGACCCGGGTCACGCACCCCCGGCCGGTCAGGGGGTACGTGCAGGCCGGCACCAGCTTGGGGGCGCCGTCCCTGGCGAAGAGGGTCATGATGACGTACACGTCGCGGGCTCCGGCGGCCAGGTCCATGGCGCCGCCCACGGCCGGGATGGCGTCGGGTTCCCCGGTGTGCCAGTTGGCCAGGTCACCGGCGGCCGACACCTGGAATGCGCCGAGGACGCAGACGTCGAGGTGGCCGCCGCGCATCATGGCGAAGCTGTCGGCCTGGTGGAAGTAGCAGGCGCCGGGGGTCTCGGTGACGGGGATCTTCCCGGCGTTGATGAGGTCGGGGTCGATCTCGTCGGGGCGGGCGACCCGGCCCATGCCGAGCATGCCGTTCTCGGTGTGGAGGGTGATGCCGGCGCCCGGTTCGAGGTGGTCGGCCACTGCGGTGGGCTGGCCGATGCCCAGGTTGACGTAGGACCCCGGGCGGATGTCCCTGGCGACGCGGGCGGCTATCCCGTCCCGGTCCAGCGGGCCTCTCTCGAGCCGCTCGAGGGTCACGCCCCGGCCTCCGCACGGCCGGGGACCGGGACGATCCGGTCCACGAAGATGCCCGGCGTGATCACGCACTCGGGGTCGATGTGCCCGGCGGGCACCACCTCGGCCACCTCGACGACGGTGAGCGCGGCGGCGGTGGCCATGACCGGCCCGAAGTTGCGGGCCGTCCGGCGGTAGACCAGGTTGCCGGCGGTGTCGGCGATGTGGGCCCGGATCAGCGCGGCATCACCGCTGATGGGGTACTCCAGCACGTAGTCCCGACCGTCGATGGTCCGGGTCTCCTTGCCCTCGGCCAGCAGCGTGCCGACCCCGGTCGGGCAGTAGAAGGCACCTATCCCTGCTCCGGCGGCCCTCATCCGCTCCGCCAGGTTTCCCTGCGGCACCAACTCCAGCTCGATCGCCCCGGACCGGTACAGGCCGTCGAACACCCAGGAGTCCGTCTGGCGGGGGTAGGAGCAGATGATCTTGCGGACCCGTCCCGTTTTCAGGAGGGCGGCCAGGCCGCTGTCGCCGTTGCCGGCGTTGTTGCTGACGATCGTCAGGTCCCCCGCACCGCTGCGGCGGAGCGCGTCGATCAGCTCGACCGGCTGGCCGGCAGGGCCGAAGCCCCCGATCAGCACCGTGGCCCCGTCGCCTATCCCGGCTACAGCGGCGTCGGGGTCAGAGACGATCTGCGCCCTGCTCATGATTTGACCCCGGCGCCGGGGAGCCCGGCCGTCCGGCGGTCGGAGGGCCTGCAGGCCCGGGGGCCTACCACTCCATGCCGAGATGCTCGAGCAGGCGGCGGCCGGCCAGGCCGCCGGTGTCGATCTTGATCGACACCTCCCGGCGGTGTCGGGGATGGCGCTGGAGGGACTGCTCCAGAGCGTTGAGGGCGGCCACGTCCTGGAGCACCACCGTGCGGTTGGCTTCGGCCAGGAACGTCGAGACGCCCTCGTCGTCGAGGGAGAAGTCCCGGGCCACGGCCCAGAAGTCATGGGTGCTGTGCTCGGTCTCGGGCGTGATGGCGTAGACGATCTCGACGTGGTAGCCGTCGGGGTCGGCCCCGTCAGGACCGGGCAGCACCCCGACCGGCGCCACTCTGCTGTGGAGGGTGTAGAGGCAGGGCGGGTGGTACTCGATGTCCTGCCAGCGGACTATACGGCCGCTCAGACCGGTGCTCTTCGAGTAGAACGGCGGGCAGGCCGCGTCGGACATGCGCCGGCTTATCCGCAGCACCCTCTCCCCGATCACCTCGGTGGAGATGGGGGTCTCGGCGACCTCGGGTGTGCCGATGTGCCCGCCGTGGAGGTAGGTCTCGTGGGACAGGTCCAGGAGGTTGTCCACGAGCAGGCCGGCCCGGGCGGCCAGCGGTTCCATGCCCCAGACCACCGTCCATCCGGGCTGGTCCATCCACGGCGCCCTGGGCGGGGAGGTCCGGTTGGCCAGGCCCTGGTCCCCGATCCAGACCCATATGAGGGCGTCCTGCTCGGCCACCGGGTAGGCGCGCAGCCGCGCCGCGCTCGGGATGCGGGCCTGTCCGGGGACCGCGACGCAGGCCCCGTCGGCCCCGTAGGTGAAGCCGTGGTACCCGCAGACGACCTGACCGTCGACCAGTTGGCTCGGGGCCTCGCAGAGCGGGAAGCCCCGATGGGCGCACAGGCCGGACAGCGCGGTGACCGAGCCCCGGCCGGTCCGGTACAGGATCAGCGGCTCCCCGCAGACGGTCCGGGCCAGCAGCCCGTCTCCGACCTCGTCGGCGAACGCCGCCACGTACCACTGGTTGTCAGCGAACCAACCCATCAGAAACGTCCCCCCTCCAACCGTGTCGATGCCGCACACCGACGGTAGCCCGGGGCGGCCCGCCGGACCAGGAGCCCCTCCGGGCGGGGCGGTCCCGGCACGCCAGGCCTACCCGTCGATGTCGTCGAATACCCGCTGCGCCACCCGGAACGCGGAGTTGGCAGCCGGGACGCCGCAGTAGACGGCCGAGTGGATCAGCACCTCCTTGATCTCGTCGCGGGTCAGCCCGTTGGTCAGGCCGGCCCGGATGTGCATGGCGAGTTCCTCGTGGTGACCTCCGGCAACCAGCGCCGTGATGGTGATCATGGAGCGGCTGCGCCGGTCCAGGCCCGGCCGGGTCCACACCGTGCCCCACGCGTACTCGGTGATCAGCTTCTGGAAGTCCCGGGTGAAACCGGTGGTTCCGGCCTCGGCCCGGTCCACCCAGGCGTCGCCGGCCACAGCCCTCCGTACCTCCATCCCGGCCCGACGCACCTCCTCGACGGTCCGGCTCCCGGCGTCGGGGCCGCCCAGCATGGCGCTGATGGCCTCGGCCAGCGGACCGGGAGCCTCGATCGGGGCCAGATGGGCCACCCCGTCGAGCACGACGAGGGTGGCCCCGGGCACCGCCTCGGCGATCTCCTCCAGCCCGGAGACCGGCGTGGCCCGGTCCTCGGCGCCGGCGACGACCATCAGCGGTCGGCGGATCCGGTGCAGGTCGCCCCGGAGATCGAACCGGGCAAGGGCCTCACAGGCCAGGGCGTAGCTCTCGGCGTCGGCCCGGCGCAGGACCTCGAGCAGGCGGGCGGCGCGCTCGGGCTCCCGCTCCATGAACCCGGGGCCGAACCACCGCCCGGCCGAGCTGTCGACCATCACGGCGGTGCCCTCGGCGCGCACCGTCGCAGCCCGCTGGTGCCATCCCCCGGGGGTGCCGATGCGGGCGCCGGTACAGGCGAGGGTCGCGGCGACGACGCGGTCGGGGTGGTGGACCAGCAGGGCCAGCCCGACGGTCCCGCCGATCGAGTCCC
>JAKAXN010000323.1 GCA_021816565.1 Actinomycetes bacterium | reverse complement strand
TCACTCTCGAACTGCCGGCTGCAGGAGCTGCACATGGTCATGACTGACACCATCTCGGTGCTGGTGATCGAGGACGAGGAGTCCTTCATCGAGGCGCTGGTGATCGGCCTGAAGCGGGAGGGGTTCGTCGTCAACGTGGCCCGCGACGGGGTGGAGGGCCTGGAGATGTTCGACCGGGTGCGCCCCGACCTGATCCTCTTGGACCTGTGGCTGCCCAAGAAGTCCGGCATCGACGTGTGCCGGGAGCTACGGTCCCACAGCCGGGTGCCGATCATCATGGTGACGGCCAAGAGCAGCGAGATCGACACGGTGGTCGGCCTCGAGGTGGGCGCGGACGACTACGTCACCAAGCCGTTCCGGCTGCGGGAGCTGGTCGCCCGGATGAGGGCGGTGATGCGCCGGGCCGGCGAGAGCCGGCCCGAGCAGGACGGCGCATTCGACCGCCTGGAGATCGACGGCCTGTCGCTCGACCCCGAACGCCACGAGGTGCACCTGCGGGGCGAGCTGGTGCCGCTGCCGCTCAAGGAGTTCGAGCTCCTGGAGCTCCTCATGTCCAACGCCGGGCGGGTCCTCACCCGCGAGACCCTGATCGACCGCATCTGGGGGCCCAACTATGTGGGCGACACCAAGACCCTCGATGTGCACATAAAGCGGCTGCGGGCCAAGGTGGAGGAGGACCCGGCCAAGCCGGTCCGCATCACCACCGTGAGGGGGCTGGGCTACAAGTTCGAGGCGCCCCGGGGCTAGGGGTGGTGGGCCTTCCAGGCCTGCATCCACGAGCCGATCATCTGGGCGAACTCGCCGGGGTTGTAGACGTCCTCCTCCTCGCAGAAGAGCCCGTCACCGCCGTACACCAGCCGGGTCCAGTTCGCTGCCTCGTAGCGCCCGCCGTCCCCCGGGTCCTCCATCACGTTGGCTACCTCTCCGACCACCCAGCCCCGTTCGGCGTCGATGAGGTACCAGTTCCACGGGAACGAGGTCATGTGGTCGACCGGCCAGGTGGTCATGGCCGGCACCACCCACTCCCGCACCTCCTCCCGGCCGCGGAACACGCCGTAGTGATGCTCGATGTAGCGCACGTCCTCGGTGAAGCAGCCGACGAAGAGGTCCCAGTTGCCGGTACGGCCCGCTTCCTCGGCCGCCTCCCGGTAGTGGTCGAACGCGGAAACGATCTCTGATTCGCTGTACCCCACAGCCAGACCATACCGGGCGGTTATTGTTCGGGGCATGCTCGTCGACGGGGGTATCGGAAGTGACCTGCGCGCTGCCGCTTCCTCGGCCCGCAAGGCCGAGGAAGCCGGTTACGACGCCATATGGTCGGCGGAGACCGGGCACGACCCGCTCATGCCGCTGCTGCTCGCGGCCGAGCACACCGAGAGGATCACCCTCGGTACCGCCATAGTCGTGGCCTTCGGCCGCAGCCCCATGACCCTGGCCAACCAGGGATGGGACCTCAACGCCTACTCCGGAGGCCGGCTGATACTGGGGCTGGGCTCGCAGATCAAGCCCCACATCGAGAGGCGCTACTCCATGCCGTGGTCCCATCCGGCGCCGCGCATGCGCGAGTTCATCCTGGCCATGCGGGCCATCTGGGACTGCTGGCAGAACGGCACCAAGCTGGACTTCCGGGGCGAGTTCTACACCCACACCCTCATGACCCCCTTCTTCCATCCGGGGCCGTCCGAGTTCGGCGCCCCCAAGGTCTTCCTGGCCGCGGTGGGGGAGGGGATGACCAGGGTGGCGGCCGAGGTAGCCGACGGGCTCCTGGTCCACGGCTTCACCACCGAGCGGTACCTGCGGGAGGTCACCGTCCCCACCGTCGAGTCGGTGCTGGCGGCCAACGGCCGCTCGCTCGCCGAGTTCCAGTTCTCCTACCCGGCTTTCGTCGTCACCGGTGACAGCGACCAGGAGATGGCCGAGGCCGAGCGCGGCACCCGGAAGCAGATAGCGTTCTACGCCTCCACCCCGGCCTACCGCCCGGTGCTCGAGCTCCACGGCTGGGGGGACCTCCAGCCGCAGCTCAACTCGCTGTCCAAGCAGGGAGAGTGGGACCAGATGGGCGCGCTCATCACCGACGAGATCCTCGACGCCTTCGCCGTGCGGGGTACCCCCGAGGAGGTGCCGGCCCTGCTCCAGCGGCGCTTCGGCGACATCGTGGACCGTATGAGCCTCTACATGCCCTACGACGACCAGGGGGTGGCGCCTCGTATCCTGGCCGGTCTGCGCGACCTGCACTGATCGACCGGGCCGGGGCCGGCCGGCTATTCGCCGACTTCACGGCCGGCCTGTCCGACCTGCCGCCGCCCGGCGGCCCGCTGGTGGCGGTGGATCTCGACGGCCCGGGGCCGCTGGCGGTGCCGGCCCTGTTCCCGGCCGTGGTGGTCGCGGTCGGTGCCCCCCGGGTCGGCCCCTCCCCCGGGGCCGACGTGCTCTTGACCGCCGAGCCCGACCCCCCCGCCCCCTGGGTGGGGGTGGCCGACACCGGCGTCGCACTGGCCCTGCTGGCATCCCGGGTGTCAGCCGCTCCGGTGGCGGCGGTGGCCCTGGCCCAGCTTCTCCGCCTGGGCCCCGGGCGGTCCGTTGATGAGGGCCTGGCCCTCGAGTCGCTCACCTACTCCAGCCTGCAGGCCGGACCGGAGTTCCGGGCCTGGGCCGCCGCCCGGCCCGCCCCTTTGTCCGGATCCGACAGCGGACCGCCGGTGATCGTGGAACGCCACGGCCAGCGGCTGAAGATCACCCTCAACCGGCCCCGGGTCCACAACGCCTACAACCGGGCCATGCGCGACGCCCTCTGCGAGGCCCTGACGGTCGCCGCGGTGGACCCCGGGCTCGAGGTGGAGCTGGCCGGGCGGGGCCCGTCGTTCTGCAGCGGCGGCGACCTCACCGAGTTCGCCACCGCCCCCGACCCGGCCACCGCCCACCTGGTCCGCACCGCCCGCAGCCCGGCCCGGCTCCTGGCCGCGATGGCCGGCCGGGTCACCGCCACCCTCCACGGGGCCTGCGCCGGGTCCGGCATGGAGCTGCCCGCCTTCGCCGGGACCGTCCGGGCCGGACCGGACACCCGGATGTGGCTCCCGGAGCTGTCCATGGGGTTGATCCCCGGCGCCGGCGGCACGGTCAGCCTGGCCCGGCGCGCCGGTCCCGGCCGGACCGCCTGGCTGGCCCTGTCGGGGGAGGCGGTCGACGCCCCCACCGCTCTGGCGTGGGGCCTGGTCGACCGGCTCTCAGACCCGGAGGGCCAGTGACGCGGCGGTGACCACGTCTCGCACCGCCCCGGCCAGTCCCGCCCTGGTGGCCGGGTCGAGCAGGGCCGCGGCCCGCTCCGGGTCCACGGAGACCACCACCAGGCCCGGCTCGTCGAAGTGCGCCTGCCCCCCGGCCTTGGCGAACACCTTGCGCATGGGCCCGTTGTCCTCCATCACGTGGGCGAACAGCGACGTGATGCCGGCCTCCACCGCGGTGGCCCCCAGGGCCCCCAGCAGGAACGTCCCGAGCCCCCGGCCCTGGTAGCGGTCCACCGTGGTGAAGGCCATCTCGGCCTCCTCGTCGCCGGGCCGGCGGACGTAGCGTCCGGTGGCCATCCCGTGGCCGGTCTCCCGGTCGAGCACCACCCAGGCGAAGTGGTCCACGTAGTCGATGTCGATCAGGTAGTCGACCAGGGCCGGCGAGGGGGTGCCGGCGGTGAAGAACCTGCGCCGGATGCTGTCGCGCGACATGTCGTGCAGGGCCTGGTCCAGGGCCGGCCGGTCGGACGGCAGGAGCGGGCGTACCACCACCGCCGTCCCGTCCCGGAGGGTCATGTGCACCGGCTTGAGGTCCTGGGCCAGCCGGGCGCTGGCCAGCCTCCTCAGGCGGGCCCGCACTGCGGTGTTGGCGAGCATCCGCTCCAGGGCGTCGGCCCCGCCGCGCCGGTACCGGCACGGTTCCACCGCTGTCACCGTGGCCGAGCGGGGCCGGCCCCGCAGCAGGGCCAGCTCGCCGAGGATGGATCCGGGCCCGGCGTCGGCCAGGTGGTGGCCGCCGAGGGTGACGGCCACCCGGCCCTCCAGCAGCAGCCAGAACTCGTTACCCGGCTCACCCTCGCGCCCGAGGACCTCACCGGGCCCGGCCGAACCGGGCCTGGTCAGGCCGGCCAGCGCCTCCAGCTCATCACCGGACGCGCCGTCGAGGAGCGGTAGGGCCGCCAGCGGCGTGAGCTCCGGGCCCATCCCAAGGGGTCAGGCGGCCGGACCGTTGGCCAGGACGACCGTGGCCGAATGGCTGGCCCCGCTCGGGTCGGTCCACTGGACCTGCACCTTGTCCCCCGGGTGGTAGTGGCTGATCAGGTTGGTCAGCGCGCTGGGGGAGTTGACGGGCTGGCCGGCGAGACCGGTTATCACGTCACCGCTGCCTATACCCGCGGCGGCCGCCGGGCCGCTCGGGATGGTCCCGCTGATGGTGGCGCCCTGGGTGCCGGCCGCCGAGGCCGAGGTGTCGACCTCGACCCCGAGGAAGGCGGTCGCCCCGATGTGGACAGTGGCCGAGGCCCGGCCGGCCCGGATCTGGGAGCCGATGGACATGGCCGAGTTGATCGGGATGGCGAAACCCTGGTTGCCCTGGGTCTGGAACGAGAACCCGGTGGAGGCCGCGGTGTCCATGCCGATCACCTGCCCCGAACTGTCGATCAGGGCCCCGCCCGAGTCACCGGGCTGGATGTTGGCGTTGGTCTGGATCAGCCCGGTCAGCTTCTCGCTGGTCCCGTTGCTCTCGTCCTGGGCGGTGATGGACTGGTCGAGGGCGGTCACCTGCCCGACCGCGGTGCTCGGAGAGCCGCCCACGCCGCCGGCGTTGCCGATCCCCACCACCGCCTGGCCGACGTTCACCTTCGAGGAGTTGCCGATCCGGGCCGTCTTGAGGCCCGAGGCGTTCTGCAGCTTGATGATGGCCACGTCGTGGATGCGGTCGTAGCCGACCACCGTGGCGGTGTAGGTCTGGCCGTTGCCTATATCGGTGGCCTTGATGCTGGTGGCCCCGGAGATCACGTGGTTGTTGGTGAGGATGTAGCCGTCGGAGGTCAACACGATGCCCGTGCCGGCGGCCTCGCCGTTCTGGTAGCTGAGGCTGGTGTTGATGTCCACCAGTTGGTTGGACACGGTGGCCGCCGCCGTGCCGAGGGCCCCCGTCGGCGCTCCCGACGGGCTGGAGCCGCCGGTGCCGCTGCCGAAGCCGCTGCCGCTGCCGAACGGGTTCAGCCCGAAGCTGTTGCCCCCCGCTCCTCCCGTGCCGCCACTGGAGCCGACCGAGTTGTGGACCGATCGCCACACCCCGTGGCCGATCCCGAGGCCGACCAGCACGGCCACCACCAGCAGCAGCGCGGTGACGGTGTGCGGCAGGCTGCGCCGGGGCCGGGGCGGGGCCCATCCGTAACCCCATCCCTGCGGGCCGCCGGGCCCACCCGGGCCGCCGGGGCCCCAACCG
>JAKAXN010000322.1 GCA_021816565.1 Actinomycetes bacterium | reverse complement strand
CATGGCGACCAGTCTGCCCGAGGGGTGCCCGCCGGGCCGAGTCGGCGCCCGCCGCGACGGGTCGGCGGCCGGCCGTCCGGCGGGTCGGACGGGTCGGGCCGGCGATCCGGGGGGCCCGATCGGCGGTGCGGACCGCCCCGGGCTCGCCGAGGCGGCCGATGGACGTACCCTGGCAATCGGTATGAGCGATCTTTCCGGAGGATCCGCCAGCTTCGGTCCCAACGCCTGGCTGGTGGACGACATGTACGAGCAGTACCGCCAGGACCCGGGCTCGGTGAGCGAGAGCTGGCGGGAGTTCTTCGAGAACTACCGCCCCGGTGGGGCCAACCTGGCCCGCCCCTCCACCCCGGAGGTGAAGCCCGAGGCCGGGGAGGAGACCGGGTCGTCGCTGGCGGTGGCCGTCGAGACCACCGCCGGGGAGGCGGTCCGGCCCCGGCCGACCGCCGGACCCGCGGTGGCCGCCCCCTCCCGGGCCGGGACCGGCAACGGGACGGCCACCGGGGCGCCGGCGGCGGCTGCCGGCCCGGCCAACGGGGCCGCCCCGGCCAGCCCGCCCACCCCGCTGCGGGGCGCCGCGGCCCGGGTGGTGGCCAACATGACGGCCAGCCTGGGCGTGCCCACCGCCACCAGTTTCCGGGTCATCCCGGCCCGGCTGCTGGAGGTCAACCGGCGGATCCTCAACAACCAGCTCTCCCGCACCGGGGCCGCCGGCAAGGTGAGCTTCACCCACATCATCGGTTTCGCCGTGGTGGAGGCCCTCAAGTCGGTCCCGGCGCTCAACGCCAGCTTCGTGGAGCCCGAGGACGGCGACGGCGCCAAGGGCGCTCCGGCGGTCAGGAGGCACGAGCATCTCGGTCTCGGCATAGCCGTCGACGTGGAGAAGTCCGACGGCACCCGCAACCTGATGGTCCCGGTGATCAAAGACGCCGACGCCATGGACTTCCGGGGCTTCTGGTCCGCCTACGAGGAGCTCATCCGCAAGGTCCGCACCGCCAAGATCGGTGCCGACGACCTGTCCGGCGCCACCGTCAGCCTGACCAATCCCGGGACCATCGGCACGGTGCAGTCGGTGCCCCGCCTCATGCCCGGCCAGGGCGCCATCATCGGCGTCGGGACCATCGACTACCCGGCCGAGTGGCAGGCCGCCGACCCGAGGGTGCTGGCCGAGCTGGGGGTCTCCAAGGTCGTGACCATCACCAGCACCTACGACCACCGGATCATCCAGGGTGCCGAGTCCGGGCTGTTCCTGCAGAAGGTCCACCGGCTGCTCACCGGCGAGGATTCCTTCTACCACAACGTCTTCAAGGCCATGGGCGTCCCCTACGAGCCGGTGCCTTTCCACCGCGACGTCAACGACCTGGCCGAGACCGGCGAGCTCCAGGTGCGCAAGCAGATGGAGGTCGACAACCTCATCAACATGTACCGGGTGCGGGGCCATCTGATCGCCCACCTGGATCCGCTGGACTGGAAAGACCCCCACATGCACCCGGAGCTCGATCCGACGACCCACGGGCTGTCGGTGTGGGACCTCGAGCGGGAGTTCCTGACCAACGGGCTGGCCGGCTCCGAGCGGATGAAGCTGGGCGACATCCTGGGCGTGCTGCGCGACGCCTACTGCCGGACCGTCGGCGTGGAGTACATGCACATCCAGGAGCCGGACCAGAAGCGATGGATCCAGGAGCAGGTGGAGGGCGTGCCCACCGCCCTGCCGGCGGACGAGCAGCGCTGGGTCCTGGACCGGCTGAACGCCGCGGAGGCCCTCGAGCAGTTCCTCAACACCAAATTCATCGGGCAGAAGCGCTTCGGCCTCGAGGGCGGCGAGGCGGCCATCCCCATGATCGACGCCATCATCGACCAGGCGGCGGTGGACGGTCTTCAGCACGTGGTCATCGGCATGGCCCACCGGGGCCGGCTCAACGTCCTCATCAACATCGTGGGCAAGAGCTACGGGGACCTGTTCGAGGAGTTCGAGGGCAACATCGACCCCGGCACCGTCCAGGGCTCGGGCGACGTCAAGTACCACAAGGGTTTCCGGGGCAAGTTCACCGGCCGCTCGGCCCGACCCATCGACGTGCTCCTGTCATCCAACCCGTCACATCTCGAGGCGGTCGACCCGGTCGTGGAGGGCATGGCGCGGGCCCTGCAGGACACCGCGGCGCGCGACGGGGACGCGGACGGGGAAGCCCATCCGGCGCTTCCCCTGCTCATCCACGGCGACGCCGCCTTCGCCGGTCAGGGAGTGGTGGCCGAGACGCTCAACATGTCGGCCCTGCCCGGCTACGAGACCGGGGGTACCGTCCACCTGGTCATCAACAACCAGCTGGGCTTCACCACCAACCCCGAGTCGGCCCGCTCCTCGGTGTACGCCACCGACGTGGCCAAGATGGTCCAGGCGCCGATCTTCCATGTCAACGGCGACGACCCGGAGGCGTGCGTGCGGGTGGGCCGGCTGGCCTTCGCGTTCCGTCAGCGGTTCAACAAGGACGTCGTCATCGACATGGTCTGCTACCGCCGCTTCGGCCACAACGAGCAGGACGACCCGTCGCTCACCCAGCCGCTGCTGTACCAGCTGATCAAGGAGCACCGCAGCGTCCGCAAGCTCTACACCGAGTCGCTGGTGCGTCGCGGCGACATCGACCTGGACCAGGCCGAGGCGGCCCTGAAGGACTTCTCGGCCCGACTGCAGGCCGCCCTGGACGAGACCCGGGCGGCGGCCCCGCCCCGCCCCACGTCGCTGCCGCCCGCCCCGGGCCCGGTTCCGGTGCTGCCGCCCATCGAGACCGGCGTGGCCATGGACCAGCTGGAGAGGGTGGTCGGGGCCCTCGGATCCTTCCCGGAGGGCTTCACCGTCCACCCCAAGCTGATCCGGGTCTTCGATGCCCGGTCCAAGCTGTGGCAGTCCGGTGAGGCCGACTGGGCCATGGGCGAGGCCCTGGCCTACGGCACCCTGCTGCTCGAGGGCCACGACGTGCGCCTGAGCGGCCAGGACACCCGCCGGGGCACCTTCGGCCACCGCAACGCCGCGGTGGTGGACTACACCACCGGCGCCGACTACATCCCGCTGGCCCAGCTCGGCCCCGGCCGGTTCTACATCTACGACTCGCTGCTGTCGGAGTACGCCGCTCTCGGCTTCGAGTACGGCTACTCGCAGATCTCGCGCGACGCCTTCGTCGGGTGGGAGGCCCAGTTCGGGGACTTCGTCAACGGGGCCCAGATCATCATCGACCAGTTCCTCGCCGCCGCCGAGATCAAGTGGGGCCAGACCTCCGGGCTGACCCTGCTCCTGCCGCACGGCTACGAGGGGCAGGGCGCCGAGCACTCATCGGCGCGGATGGAGCGCTTCTTGGACCTCTGCGCCGAGGACAACATCCAGGTCGCCGACGTCACCACCGCCTCCCAGCTGTTCCATCTGCTGCGCCGCCAGGTGCTGCGGACCACCCGCAAGCCGCTGGTGCTCTTCACCCCCAAGCGGTACCTGCGGGGCCGGGAGGCCTACAGCCCGGTGTCGGAGTTCACCTCCGGCCACTTCCGGGAGGTGCTCGACGACCCGGGTGTCACCGACCGCGACGCGGTGAGGCGGGTCATCCTGGCCACCGGCAAGGTCGGCCTCGACGTCCTCAACGCCCGGACCAAGGCCGGCCGGGGCGACGTGGCCGTGGTGCGGGTGGAGCAGCTGCACCCGTGGCCGGAGGAGCAGATCCTGAGCGCGGTGGGCGGCTACGAGCGGGCTGCAGAGGTGGTATGGCTCCAGGAGGAGCCGGCCAACATGGGCGCGGCCAACTTCGTCAGGGACCGTCTCGACGCCATGTTCGAATCCGACTACGCCGTCTCGCGGGTCAGCCGGGTGGCTTCCGGTTCGCCGGCCACGGGGAGCCACGCCATGCACGAGCTCGAGCAGGAGGACCTGCTGGAGCGGGCTCTCGGCTGAGCCCGCGGGCCGGGCCGTCAGGCCCGCACCGCCAGCCGGGTCTTGGCCGGCCGGCCCCGCAGGGTCACCTCCGTGGAGCGCTTCCAGAACCGGGTCTCGTCGGGGCCGGCCTGCTCCACCGCGCTCCAGGAGGCCAGCACCCGGCCCCTGGCCCCCTTGGCCAGGTCGGTGAGGCGGGCCGCCTCGTTGACCGGGTCGCCGATGACCGTGTACTCGTAGCGCTGCGGGGCGCCTATGTTGCCGGCCACCACCGGCCCGGCCGAGATGCCGATGCCCACGCCGAAGCGGCCGGCGAACTGCTCCAGGGCCTCGGCCAGCTCCCGCCCGGCGGCCAGCGCCGCGCCGGCCGGGTCGTCGAGGGCCACCGGGGCCCCGAAGACCACGAGGGCGCCGTCGCCTTCGAACTTGTTGACCTGGCCCCCGTGCCGGGCCGCCACCTGCACCACCACCGCGAAGAAGCTGTTGAGCAGGCCGACCACCTCGTCGGGTGGTAGGCGGCCGGCCAGAGCGGTGGAGCTGACGATGTCGACGAAGAACACCCCGACCTCGCAGATCTCACCGCCGAGCACGTCGGCCCGGTCCAGGGCGGTGCGGGCCACCTCCTGGCCGACGTGGTGCTCGAACACCGAGCGGATGCGCTCCCGCTCGCGAAGTCCCGCGGCCATCTGGTTGAAGCCGGCCTGCAGCTGCCCGATCTCGGTGCCGTCGTAGATGGGCACGGCCACGTTGAGGTCACCGGCGCCGATGCGCACCATGGCCCGCCTGAGCCCCTGGATGGGGTCGGCGTTGGCCCGGGCCGCCACCAAGGTGATGCGCATCCCGAAGGTCAGCACCACCCCCCCGAGGACCAGGCAGGTGACGGCCAGGCGGGTGGTGGTGATGCTCGAGCGGGTCAGGGCGGCGGCGGCGACGAGCATCAGGCCGGTGACCGGAACGGCCGAGCTGAGCAGCCAGGCCAGGAACGCCCGGGCCCGCACCCCCGGGACCTGCAGTCGCGGTGGTGGACCGCCGGCCAGCACCCGGGCGGCCAGCGGGCGGATGATGGTCTCGCCGACCAGGTAGGAGTCGGCGCTGGTGAGCAGCCCGCCCATGGCCAGGCTGAGGCCGATCTGTACCGGGAGCTGGTCGCCGATCGCGGAGTTGAACCCGGCGAAGACGACAGCGGCCAGGAGCCAGTAGACCGCCTGGAAGGTGGCCAGGACCAGCGGTATGCGGATCACCGCCTTCTGCTCGTCCTCGGTGGGGCGGGTGCCGGTGCGCAGCCACATGGTCTTCTCCACCACGAACTGCCGGCCCCAGGTCAGCACCCCGGCGGTGTAGGCGGCGGTGTAGCCCAGCCCGAGGAACAGGTTGTCGATGGCCACCCGGACCGGGTCGTGGGGTGTGGGGCCGGGGATGACGAAGGCGGCGAACACGTACACCGCGGCGACCCCGATCAGGTTGGAGCTGACCAGCAGGGCCGAGAGCAGTACCTGGACCCGCAGGGCCGATATCCGGACCGACTCGTCGGCCCGGCCCAGGATCCGCAGCCCGAAAGG
>JAKAXN010000321.1 GCA_021816565.1 Actinomycetes bacterium | reverse complement strand
GGTCACCTTCGGGGTGGTGGCCAGCGCCTCGGCGGCGAACATGCGGGCCCCGCTGCGCAGCACCCCCTGGCGCTCGGACCGGGTGCCGGGCAGCATCCCCGGGTTGTCGGCGAGGAACACCAGCGGCAGGTGGAACGCGTCGGCCACCGACACGAAGCGGGCCCCCTTGTCCGCAGCCGCGGCGTCGAGCGACCCGGCCAGAACCAGGGGCTGGTTGGCCACCACCGCCACCGGCTGGCCGCCCAGGCGGGCCAGGCCGCAGACCAGCGACGGTCCGAACCGGGGTTGCACCTCGAGCCACCGGCCCCCGTCGACCAGGGCGGTTATCACGGGGCGGATGTCGTAGGCCCGCCGGCCGTCGCGCGGCACCAGCCCGGCCAGCTCCGGGGTGGCCCGCAGCCCGTCGCCGCGGTCGCGGCCCGGCGGGTAGGACCAGGCACTGGACGGCATGAACGACAGGTACTCGCGGATCCGGGCGACCGCCTCGGCGTCGGTGGCGGCCAGGTTGTGGATCAGCCCGCTGGCCAGGGCCACCTCCGGTCCTCCGAGCTCCTCCTTGCTGACCTCCTCCCCGAGCGACGCCGCCACCACCGGCGGCCCGGCGGTGAAAATGGCCCCGTGCCCGGTCATGACCGTGAAGTCGGCCAGCGGCGCCACCAGGGCGCCGTGGCCGGCGGACGGCCCGAACACCCCGGCCACCACCGGCACCCGTCCGGAGCAACGGACCTGCACCAGCGTGTCGGCCGGGCCCCGGAAGCTCACCTCCTCCGGGCGGTGCCCGGCCCCCTCGAGCAGCATGACCAGCGGTACCCGGTCGGCCAGGGCCAGCTCGGCCAGCCGGTGCCGTTTGGCGTTGGAGGCCGGGCCGATGCTGCCCGCCGCCACCGTGAAGTCCTCGGCTCCGACCATCACCGGCCGGCCTTCCACCAGCCCCCATCCGGCCACGAGGGCATCGGCCGGCACCCGGCCGGCCAGCGTCCCGATCTCGTTGAAGGTGCCCGGGTCGCACAGCGCCTCCGCCCGGGCCCGGGCGTCCAGCCGGCCGGTTACGGACCTCTGGCGGGCCAGCCGCTCGGTGCCGCCCATGGCCCGGGCCTGCTCCCGCCGCTCCGCCAGCTCCCGCTGGTCGGCCGACCATTCCTCGGTGTCGCTCACGGGGTAAAAGTAGGCGGGTGAACCTGCACCGTAGGGCCCCGGCCGTCCTGGCCCTCCTCCTGGCCGCTGCCGGCTGCTCCTCGGGCGCCCACCGCAGCGCCCCTCCCGCCACCACCGCTGCGCCCGCCACCACCGCTGCGCCGGCCACCACCCGGCCCACCACCGCCGGCGGGGCGGTCGCCGCCTCCGCGCCCTGCCGGGGGTCGGCCCCGCCGGCCCGGATGGACCACGTGGTGTGGATCATCATGGAGAACCGCGGGCTCAGCGAGATCGACGGGTCCCGGTCCGCCCCGTACCTGGACTCGCTGGGGCGGTCCTGCGGGGTGGCCGTCGACTACTCGGGCGTGGCCCACCCCAGCCTTCCCAACTACATCGCCCTGACCTCGGGATCCACCCAGGGGATCAGCGACGACTCCGGGCCCGGATCGCACCACGTGACGGCGCCGAGCATCTTCTCCCTGCTCGGCACCGGATGGCGGTCCCTGGAGGAGAGCATGCCCTCGGCCTGCTACCGGTCCGGCCACGGCCAGTACGCGGTGAAGCACAACCCGGCGGCGTACTACACCGACCTGGGGGCCGCCTGCGCGACCCAGGACGTCCCGCTCGGACCGGTCCCCGACGTGAGCGCCCGCTTCACCCTCATCACCCCCAACCTGTGCCACGACATGCACGACTGCTCCACCGCCACGGGGGACCGGTGGCTGGCAGCCGAGGTCCCCCGGATCCTGGCCAGCGCCGAGTACCGCTCCGGCACCACCGCCGTGTTCATCACCTGGGACGAGAACGATTCCGGCGGTTCCCGGGTGGCCACCTACGTGGTCGCCCCCTCCGTGCCGCCCGGCACCCGGTCCGGAGCCCGCTTCGACCACTACTCGCTGCTCCGCACGACCGAGGAGCTGCTGGGGGTCGGTCCCCTCCTGGGCCGGGCGGCCAGCGCCGCGTCCATGACCTCGGCGTTCCATCTTCAGGCCGCCGGCAGTACCCTTTCCCCATGACAGACACCGGTGTCCGGGCCGCGTTCAAGACCTTCGAGGAGTCCACCGCCGAGGACTGGGCCATCATCTCCCCGCAGCTCAACGTCACCCAGAGCTTCGTCCCCGAGCGGGTCATCGGGCTCATGCAAGCCCTGCGCAGCGACCACGGGGGGTTCCCGGTCGACCGGCTCGAGCACTCTCTGCAGACGGCCACCCGCGCCGAGCGGGACGGGCGCGACGAGGAGTACGTGCTGTGCGCCCTCCTGCACGACATCGGTGACACCCTCTCGCCGTTCAACCACCCCTCCATAGCGGCGGACATCCTGAAGCCGTTCGTCTCCCCGGCCAACCACTGGATGGTGCTGCACCACGGCGAGTTCCAGGGCTACTACTTCTGGCACCACATCGGCCTGGATCGGGACACCCGGGAGAAGTACCGGGGTTCGGAGTACTTCGAGTACACCGAGGAGTTCTGCGCCAAGTACGACCAGACGGCCTTCGACTCGGACTACCGCAGCGAGCCGCTCGAGCACTTCGAGCCGCTGATCCGGGCCCGGCTGGTCACCTCGGTCCCCGCCGCCCGCCCGTAGCCGGCTGCCGATCCGGCTGTCGCCGGGCCGGCGCTCAGCCCCGACCGGTGGTGGTGGTGGCCCCGGCCGGGGTGGCCGCCGGGGCGGTCCCGGTGGCCGGGGCCGTGGTCCCCGGACCGCTCGCCGGCAGGTGGGTCGGGGTGGTGCCGTTGGGCAGGAGCAGGTCGAACCCGTCGGGGATCTTCAGCATCCCCGGCGCCGTCCCCGGCGTGTCGGTCACCCCGTACTGCCAGACGATGCGGTTGGTCTTCGGGTCGATGATCACGACCCGGTCCCGGTAGTCGTCGTTGACGCAGATCAGCCCGCTCGGCAGCATCTCGGCCAGGCTGGGGTGGTCGAGCATCCCCTCCCCGGAGGTCGCCCGGTACTGCCACAGGATCTGACCCTGGCGGTTGAACTCCAGGATCCCGCCCGGCTTGCTGTAGTCGGCCACCAGGTACAGGTCCGGGCCGATCTGCTGCGGGTCCGACGGGTAGGCGATGGGCAGGTGGACGCTCCAGATCACCTGCCCGCTCTGGGTCATCTCGTCGATGTAGGAGCCGATGATCTCCGACACCAGGAAGTTCCCGTCGGGCAGCGGGGTGTCGCCGTTCGGGTAGGCCACGTCGGTCGGCAGGTTGTGGGTGCAGTTGCCCGGGGTGCCGATGGCCGACTTGTAGGTCATGTCCGGGTTGATGAAGAGGATCCGGCAGTTCTTGGCGTCGGCCACCGTGATCTCGCCGTTGTTGAGCATGAACGCGTCGTCGGGCTGGTTCAGGTACCCGGGGCTCGATCCCGGCACGTTGGCGTGCCCGTAGCTCGACACCAGTTGCCCCGAGGGGTACGAGAGGACCTCGATGGTGTTCTGGTCCTCCTGGTTGGTGATGATCTGGGTGCCGTGGTTGATGAAGAAGGCGTCGTCGGGGAAGTAGAAGCCCTCCGGCGGGGCCGGGTGGCTGGCCGAGGGGAACGTCCAGCTGATCTGCTTCTGCGAGTTGACCAGCAGCAGCCTGTCGTTGCCCCGGTCGGCGATGAGCAGGTGGCCGACGAAGGGGGCTCCCATGGTCCCCGGCTGGGCCGTCCCGGCCGGAGTGGAGGCCGGCACCATACGGGCCACCATCACCGACTGGCCCGGCGCCCCGGTCTGGCCCTCGCCGCCGATCAGGTACACCGCCCCGCCGACGGAGGCGACCGCCATGTCCGACGCCCCGACCGGCAGGGTCCCCACGCTGGTGGCGGTGACACCGGTCGGCCCGGCGGACAGCTTGTAGACGGTGTCGGCCACGTTGCCCCCCGACCGCCCGCCGAAGACGTACACGGAGCCGTCGATGGTGGCGGCGCTGGCGTGCGACAGCGGGGCCGGCATGTGGCCGGCGATGGTGGTCTGGCCGGTCTTCAGGTCGACGACCTGGATGTCGTCGGTGGCCGCAGCCGACGTCGATGTGGGGCTGCTCCCGGAGTCACCGCCGACGACGAACAGCTGGCCCCCGGCCACCGCCGCCGCCGGGTAGCGGACCGGGACGTCCAGCTGGCCCGCCGGGGCGAAGGTGGACCCGTTGCGGGTGGACAGCACGCTCTGGGTGAAGTTGGTGCCGTCGTAGCCGCCCACCAGGTACACCGTGCCGTCCGGGGCGGTGGCCGACGTGAGGTCGGCCCGCAGCTTGGGCAACTGCCCGGCGATGGTGGTGGCGGCCCCGGCCTGTCCGGCGCTGCCGGTCTGGCCGGCGGCCGGGCTGAAGGACTGGCTGTCGGCGGTGAGGGCGGTGGCCCCGCCGCCGAAGACGAAGTCCCGTCCCCCGATGACCGCCCCGGCCGCGTCGTGGACCGGTACGGTGAGGGTGCCCACGTTCTGGGACTGGCCGCTCACCGGGTCGATCTGCACGATGGCCCCGGAGGTGGTGTCGCCGGTGCCGGTGCCGGTGAGGCCGCCCAGCACGTCGATGCCGCCGTTGGCCGGCAGGGCCACCGCCCGCGACAGGGGCGAGGCCAGCTGCCACGAGGCCATGGACACCACCAGCTGCGGCGGCCCGGCCGGCGCCACCGATGCCGTCCGGCTCTTGACCGCCGGGTGGCCCTTGGCCGGCCCGGAGCCGCCGCCGGCGGCGTAGGCGATGACCGCCACCAGCACCACGAACGCGCCGCCCACCGCCAGGCGCCGCCTCATGTACACCTCGCGGCTGGGCCGGCGGGACGGGCCGTGGGCCCCGGTCCTGGTGGGACGGCGGGATCCGGGTCCGGCCGGACCGTAGCGGCCGGGATCGGGACGGCCGGACGGGGAGCGACCGGTCGACGGTCGGCCGGACGAGGGTCGACCGGCCGCCGGGCCCGGGCGGGGGGTGTCCATTCCGCTCATTCTTGCAGCCGGCGGCCGCCCGGTCGGGTACCTGCCCGTGCCGGTCCGGTCACCCGCCCGGTCGGGGTTCGGCCGCCGGCAGGCCCGGGCCGCCGGACCCTCCCGGCCCGCCCACCGGGGTGTCGGCCCCGTCGGTGTCGGGACCGGCCGCGGCCGGGACCAGGAACCGGCCGATGACCGGGATCTCCCAGAACGACTCGGCCCGGGCGATGGCTATGGCCACGGCCAGCATGTTCTCCGGGGCGTCGTAGACGGCGTAGCGGGGCTGCCAGTCAGGGTCGAACTTGGCATTGAACTTCCACAGCGACTCGATCTGCATGGAGTCGCCCATGCGCCGCAGCAGCCACGCCTGGACCCGCCGGGTCAGCCCCTGCCCGGCCTCACCGGCCAGGACCGCCCGCATGGTGGCGAAGTTGA
>JAKAXN010000320.1 GCA_021816565.1 Actinomycetes bacterium | reverse complement strand
ACCAGCCCGTACCACCCACGCCCATCAGCGGCTACTGAGGAATGCCCAGAACAACCCGCATAGCGCTGCTGGCGCTGGTGGCGCTCATCGCAGGTGCCGCCGTCTACGTAACCACAGGCCGCAGCTCGACCTCGAAGCCGTCGGCGGCGTCGGTCACCTCCGGCAGCGTGTCCACCACCGCCGACCCGCCGAGCTCCACCACCTCCACGACCGCGGCCCCGCCCCCGGTGTGGCGGATCGTGTGGGGTTCCACCATGGCGTGGGGCTACGGGGAGATCGACAACGCCACCGTCCGCCAGCTGGCCACGGTCAAGACCGCCGGTTCGGAGATCCGCTTCCGGGTGTCCAACTACTTCGGCAACGCCCCGCTGCAGATCGGGGCGGCCACGGTGGCCCCCTCCGCCGGCGGGTCGGCCATCGACGCCTCCGCGGCGCACCAGGCGACCTTCAACGGCTCCCCCACCACGGTCATCCCGGTGGGCGGACTGGCCTACACCGACCCCATACCCATGCCGGTGACCGGGGGCGAGACCCTGGCCATCAGCCTGTGGGTCAGCGGCGCCGACCTGGTGACCCTCCACCCGTGCTGCGGCACCACCCCGCAGGGCTGGTTCACGGCCAACGGCCGGGGCAACACCACCGCGGCCGCCAACATGGTCGGCTTCGGTACGCCCAGCCCCTGGAGGCGCTTCATCGACGCCGTCGACGCCCTGCAGACCACCGGCCGGGGCAGCATCGTGGTGATCGGCGACTCCATCACCGACGGTTTCAACAGCTCCGCCCGCTGGACCGACATCCTCCAGAAGCGGGTGGACTCCCTGCCCCCGGCCCAGCGGGTCGCCGTCATCAACGAGGCCATCACGGCCAACGCCCTGACCGCCCCGCCGGGCGTCCACACCGACGCCCTCACCGGCGGGGGCCCACCGGGGGTGGAGCGCCTGCAGCGCGACGTGCTCAGCCAGGCCGGGGTGTCGGAGGTGGTGATGCTGCTCGGCACCAACGACCTGTGGTTCGGGGCCACCGCCGCCGAGGTGATCGCCGGCTACCAGCAGGCGATCAGCCAGGCGCACGCCGCCGGGCTGCCCATCGTGGCCATGACCCTCCTCCCCCGGGCCACCGACACCGACGAGTACTGGAGCCCGGCCGACCAGGCCAACCTGATCGCGGTGGACAACTGGATCCGCACGTCCGGGGCGTTCAACGCGGTGATCGACACCGCCCGGGTGGCCGCCGACGTGTACAACGGCCAGTGCAACCCGACGGCCATGTTCCCGCCGTTCGACTCCGGCGACCATCTGCACCCCGACGCCGCCGGGCAGACCGCCATCGCCAACTTCATCCAGCCGGCGGTGCTGGGCCTGCCCCCGCTGCCCACCGTGCCGCCGCTGGTGGCGGCCACCCCCACCCCCGGCTGCTCCTTCGCCCCGACCAACCAGAGCACCCCGTGACCGGGACCCCGGACGCAGCGGCGGGACCGGCGGGGGCCTCGGTGCGCATCCGGGACATGCGGCCGGCCGACACCCGCGACAGCGCCGGCATCCACCACGACGTGCTCGGCATGGAGTTCCTCTCCCGTTTCGGACCGGGCTTCCTGGCCGCCTACCACGGGGCCTGGGTGCGCAGCCCGGCCGGCCTGGCCCTGGCCGCGGAGGACGACGAAGGGCGCCTGCTGGGGGTGATGCTCGGCAGCCTGGACCCGGCCGCCCACTACCGGTGGATGCTGCGCCAGGCCGGCCCGGGGCTGGCCGTCCGCCTGGCCGGGCGGGCCCTCGTCGACCCGCCCCTGGCCCGCGACCTGATCGTCACCCGGGGAGCCCGCTACGCCCGGGGGGTGTGGCACCAGCTGACCAGGCGGCGGGGACCGGCCCCGGCCGCCGAGACCCCGGCGCCAAAACCCTCCACCGGGGAGATCACCCACCTGATGGTGGCCCCTTCGGGACAGGGCAGCGGCGCCGGGCGGGCCCTGGTCGCCGAGACCGAGGCCCGGGCTCGGGCCGCCGGCGTGGAGGACCTGGTGCTGGTCACGCCGCCCGACCTGGAGGCCCGGGGCTTCTACAACCACCTGGGCTGGGTCGAGGAGGGCGACATGAGCTCCCGCAGCGGGGAGAGCTTCATCCGCTTCCGGCGCCACCTCTGACCCCCGGCACCGGGGGCCGGTCGGGCCCCTCCCCCGGCCGCTGATCGGCGTCGGGACCGCTCAGGGGCAGCTCCAGCACCACCCGGGCCCCGCCACCCTCCCCGTTGCCGGCGGTGACGGTCGCGCCCAGAGCCCGGGCGATCTCCGCGACGATGGCCAGGCCCAGGCCGGCCCCGCCCCGACCCGACGGGCGGGCCGTGTCCGGCCGGCTGAAGCGGTCGAAGGCCCGTTCGACGAACCCGGGCGGGAACCCCGGCCCGTCGTCGGTGACGACCAGCGCGGCCCGCTCCCCCCTCCGCTCGGCCGCCACCCGGACCCGCCCCCCAGGCCCGACGGCGGCCAGGGAGTTGGCCACCAGATTGTCCAGCACCCGGCGCAGCGCCTGGTGGTCGCCGGGGGCGACCAGCGGGCCCGGCAGGTCCGACTCCAGGGTCACGCCCAGGCTCTCGGCCCGGGCCCGCTGGGCCCGGCCGACCTCGGTCACCACCTCCGCCAGATCCACCGCCTCGATGTGCACCAGAGGGGCGTCGCTGTCGGCCCGGGCCAGGAACAGCATGTCCTCGGCCAGCTTCGACAGGCGCTCCACCTCCCGGCGGGCGTGGTGGATCGAGTCGGCCAGCTCCTCCCGGGACCGGTCCGGCGAATCGGCCAGTTCCAGCTCGGTGCGCAGGACCGTGAGCGGGGTGCGCAGCTCGTGGCCGGTGTCGGCCACCAGGTCCCGCTGGCGCTCGGCGGAGCGCTGCAGGCGTTGGAGCAGGTGGTTGAAGGTCCGGCCCAGGCGGGCCAGCTCGTCGGATGTGGCGGCCACGGTGAGCACCGACGACGACGACCCGGTCTCGATCAGCTTCTCGGCGTCGGCCCGCATGCGCTCGACCGGCCGCAGGGCGGCGCCGGCCAGGGCCCAGGCGCCCACCGCCACCAGGACGAGCAAGACCAGCAGTCCGATGTCCAGGTCGTGCACCGCCCGGTCGGCGCCGGCGGTGGCCGGGACCAGGCTGGTGGCCACCGCGACGACCCAGGTGCCACCCGGGCCGGTGGTCGGCACGGCCATCACCCGGAGCGGCTCCTGGCCGTCGGACACCACGGTCAGGTGCAGCACCCGCACCCGGGCGTCCGCCACCTGCTCGGCGCCGAGCAGATCGGCTCCCGAAGCGGGCGGGGAGGAGGAGGCCAGCGCCCCCGACGGCCGGTAGTAGACCGTCAGGGAGTCCGGCTCGTCCCGGCCGGAGCGCCGCTCGGATCCGGTCGGCGAGCCGCCTGAGGACGCGGCCGGGGCCGCCGGGGCGGCCGCCGGCGGCCCGTCGGCGCGAAAGAGCTGCACCGCCCGGTTGGAGCGCGCCACCAAGACGGTGTCCACCGACGCGGCCACCCCCCGGTGCAGCAGGGCGTTGAAGAGGGTGAGGCCGGCCGCCCCCACCACCGCGGCGACCGCGGTGCAGGCCAGGGCCAGGCGCACCCGCAGGCTCGAGCGGCGCAGCCCGGGCATCAGGCCTGCTTGCGCAGCCGGTAGCCGAACCCGCGGACCGTCTCGATGTCGGAGCGGCCGAAGGGCTTGTCCACCTTGCGCCTCAGGTATCCCACGTACTGGTCCACCACGTTGCTGTTCGGGTAGGAGGCGAAGTCCCACACCTCGTCGAGGATGCGGGTGCGGGTCAGGACCTGCCCGGCGTGGCGCATGAGCAGCTCGAGCACGGCCAGCTCCTTGGCCGTCAGCTCGACGGGCACCTCCGCCCGGGTGACGGTCATCGACACCGGGTCCAGCCGGAGGTCCCCGACCTCGACGGGCGCCTCCCTCGAGGTCCAGCCCCGCCGGGCCAGGGCCCTCAGCCGGGCGGTCAGCTCGCCGAACTCGAACGGCTTGGTCAGGTAGTCGTCGGCCCCGGCGTCCAGGCCCCGGATCCGGTCGGTGACGCTGTCGCGGGCGGTCAGCATCAGCACCGGCGTCCAGTCGTCCCCGGCCCGCAGCAGGCGGCAGAACTCGAACCCGTCCACCCCGGGCAGCATGGCGTCGAGGACGATGGCGTCGTAGCGCCCCCCGACCGCCTGCTTCAGGCCGGCCCGCCCGTCGGAGGCCACGTCCACCTGGTAGCCCTCGCGCCCGAGTCCCCGGCGGAGCAACTCGGCCAGGCGGGCTTCGTCCTCCACGACCAGGGCCCGCATGCCCCAAAGTTGCCAGAACCAGCCACCGGCTTTCCAGGCGCCTACCGTTTCACCATGCGCGCCCTCAGGTTCACCGAGTGGAAGAACGAACCGCAGCTGCTCGAGGTGCCCGACCCCGAACCCGGCCCGGGCCAGGTGGTGATCCGCATCGGCGGGGCCGGCGTGTGCCACTCCGACCTGCACATAATGCACGACTTCGACGGATCCACCGGTCTGCCGTGGAACATGCCCTTCACCCTCGGCCACGAGAACGCCGGCTGGGTCCACGCCCTCGGACCGGGGGTGACCGGCGTGGAGGTGGGCCAGGCGGTGGCCGTGCACGGCCCGTGGGGGTGCGGAACCTGCGACCGGTGCCGGGCCGGCTACGAGAACTACTGCGAGAACCCGCTGGGCGCCCCGGTGCCCGGCGGCGGGGGCGGACTGGGGATGGACGGCGGCATGGCGGAGCTGATGCTGGTGCCCGACGCCCGCCACCTGGTCCCGCTGCCGGCCGGCCTGGAGCCGCACCAGGCCGCCCCCCTGACCGACGCCGGGCTCACCCCCTACCACGCCATCCGCCGGTCGTGGCCCAAGCTGGATCCCACCGCCACCGCGGTGGTGATCGGGGTGGGCGGACTGGGCCACATGGCGGTGCAGATCCTGCGGGCCACCACCGCGGCGAGGGTGGTGGCGGTGGACAGCCGGCCGGAGGCGCTGGAGCTGGCCCGGGAGGTCGGGGCCCACGAGGTGGTGCCGGCCGGCCCGGCCGCGGCCGGCGAGATCCGCCGGATCACCGGGGGGCGGGGAGCGGACGCGGTCTTGGACTTCGTCGGCTCCGACGAGACCCTCCAGACCGCCGCCGCCTCGGCCCGCATGCTCGGCGACCTGACCGTCGTCGGCATCGCCGGCGGCACCCTGGCGGTCAGCTTCTTCGGCATCGCCTACGAGGTGTCGGTCCAGACGACCTACTGGGGGACCCGCCAGGAGCTGATCGAGGTGCTGGAGCTGGGGGCCCGGGGTCTGCTCACCCCGACCCTCACCACCTACCCGCTGGAGCGGGCCCTCGACGCCTACCGGGACCTGGCCGCCG
Source organism: Actinomycetes bacterium (assembly GCA_021816565.1). The sequence continues at coordinate 127 of JAKAXN010000320.1, read as the reverse complement.
GGCGGCTGGAGGGCCGGGCCGTGGTCGTCCCGTAGGCCGATCCGGGCGGCCGCCGGGCCCGGGTGCAAGTATCGGGGTCCGTGTACGAACAGATCATCTACAGCGTCGAGGACCCGGTCGCCACCAT
>JAKAXN010000319.1 GCA_021816565.1 Actinomycetes bacterium | reverse complement strand
CCGACGGCTCGGAGGCCCTCGACCGCTTCCGGGCCCAGCCCTGCGATGTGGTCATCCTCGATGTCATGATGCCCGGCACGGACGGGCTGGAGGTGCTGAGGCAGCTGCGGTCCGGGTCGGACGTGTACGTGATCATGCTGACGGCCAAGGTCGAGGAGGTGGACCGGCTGGTGGGCCTGGCCGTGGGGGCCGACGACTACATCACCAAGCCGTTCAGCCCCCGGGAGCTGGTGGCCAGGGTGAAGGCGGTGCTGCGCCGCCCCCGGTCGGGCGGTGACACCCCGGCGGACGACCTGCTCCGCCTGCCCGGTCTGGAGATGGACCGGGCGCGCCGCGAGGTGCGCGTCGACGGGGAGCCGGTCGACCTGACGGCGCTGGAGTTCAACCTACTGGCGGCGATGGCCGGCTCCCCCGGGCTGGTGTTCACCCGCCGGCAGCTGCTCGAGCGCATATGGGGCTTCGACTTCTTCGGCGACGAGCGGGTGGTCGACGTCCACATCCGCAACCTGCGCCGGAAGCTCTCCGACGACAGCGACAACCCCCGCTTCATCGCCACCGTGCGGGGAGTCGGCTACAAGATCGGGTCCGGGCAGTGAGAGGCGCCAGCCTTAGGGTCCGGCTGTTCCTGTCCTATGCGCTCGTGGCGGCGCTCGGGGCCGCGGTCATGGCCGTGGTGGTCGAGGTGGTGGGACGCGAGCTGTTCGACCACCACATGAGAGGTCTGGGCTCCAGGGGGATGGCCCACCAGGGACCGGCCTCGCTGCAGGCAGCGTTCGGGTCGGCCCTCACCGAGGCGCTGCTGGTGGCCCTGGCCGCCAGCCTGGCCGCCGCGGCGGTCGCCGCCGTCGTGGTGGCCCGGGCCCTGCTGCGCCCCATGGACGCGGTGCGGGCCGCCACGCACCGCCTGGCGGCCGGGAGCTACGGGGAGCTGCTGGCGGAGCCGGCCCAGCCCGAACTGGCGGCCCTGGTCAGAGACGTCAACTCGCTGGCCCGGGCCCTGGGCGCCACCGAGCAGCGCCGGGCCGCCCTGATAGGCGACGTGGCCCACGAGATGCGCACGCCTCTCACCGCGCTGCGCGGCTACGCGGACGGGCTGGCCGACGGCATATTCGGACCCGACGAGGCCCTGGCCGCCATGACCGGGGAGGTCGCCCGCCTGGAGAGGCTGGCCGCCGACCTGGCCGCGGTGTCGCGCGCCGAGGAGGGGGGACTGCAGCTCCGCTTGGCCGACGACGACCTGTGCGCCATCGTCGAGGCGGTGGCCGGGCGGCTGCGCCCCCAGTACCGCGACGCCGGGATCGACCTCGTGGTCCACGCGGAGGGTCCGCTACCGGTGCGGGCCGACCGGGACCGCATGGTGCAGGCCCTCACGAATGTGGTCGGCAACGCCCTCACCTACACGCCGGCCGGGGGGTCGGTGACGGTCGAGGTGGGGCACCGGGGCGGCCTGGCTTCGGTCGCGGTGACCGACACCGGGGTGGGGCTCTTCCCGGGCGAGGAGGAGCGGGTGTTCGAACGGTTCTACCGGTCCGACCGGCGGGGGCGGGCCGGTGGCACCGGAGTCGGGCTGACCATCGCCCGGGCGATAGCCCGGGCCCACGGCGGGGACCTGACCGCGTCCTCCCCCGGCCCGGATCGGGGCAGCACGTTCCGTCTGGCGCTGCCCCTGATCGGCCCCGGGGACCCCCACCAGCCGGCCCCCTGGGGAACCCGGTCTCCCACCGGAGGTGCGGCCCGCGGCGTTTGATTTCCGGTAACCGCCAGCCGCGGAGAAATCCGGTCCAAATGCTTCGCCGGTCGTCGCGCGTGTAGTTATCATCCGTGCCGGAGAGGGGGGCGTGCCCCGGCTCGGGCGACGGAGTTCCCGGGGGCATGTCAGGCGAAATGGACAGCGCAGAGCAGGCAGTTGGGGGCCATGGAGGACCGGCGGAGCGAGACGAGGAGGACCGGCGGGCCGTCCTGGCCCAGCTGTCGGGTCTCGACGATCTGAGCGCGGCCGACGAGGAGGAGATCGACCGGTTCCGCAGTTTCGTGGCGGCTCCGGCAACGGGCCGGGGCCACTCCGGGCTGGGTCGGGTGGTCGGCCACTTCATACCCCACCACCGCCGGGTGGCTTCCTGACCTAGGAGCCGGACCCGGGTTCAGTGAACCCGATGAACCGGTGCGGGTCGCAGCGCGTCTCCTGTCCGGCTCCGGGTCCCTACCCGGCCGGCGGTAGGCCGCGCACGACGTCGTCACCGCTTGACGGTCCCACTTTTACTACCTACAGTAGGAAAATATGGACCCTGATGGCGCGTTCGATCTCATCGTTCGCAGAGGCATGTGGTTCGACGGCACCGGGGCCCCCGGCGCGGTCCGCGACGTCGGCATCCGCGACGGGGTGGTGGCGGCCGTGTCGGCCACCCCCCTGTCCGCCGACACGACGGCGGAGGTGATCGACGCCGCCGGGAGGTGGATCCTGCCGGGCTTCGTGGACATCCACACCCATTACGACGCCGAGGTGCTGGTCAACCCGGGCCTCGGCGAGTCGGTCCGCCACGGGGTCACCACCCTGGTCATGGGCAGCTGCTCGCTGTCCACGGTCCTGTCGGGGCCGGAGGACGCGGCGGACATGTTCAGCCGGGTCGAGGCGGTCCCCTACGACTGCGTCCTCGAGACCCTGCGCCGCCGCCGCAGCTGGTCCGACGCCGCAGGCTACGTCGACGCCCTGGAGTCGCTCCCCCTCGGCCCCAACGTGGCCTCCTTCCTCGGACACTCCGACCTGCGGGCGCACGTCATGGGCCTGGGCCGGTCCGTCGATCCCGGCGCCCGGCCCACCCCGGCCGAGATGGCCCGCATGGAGTCGCTCCTCTCCGACGCCCTCGACGCCGGGATGCTGGGTCTGTCGACGATGACCACCCGCCTGGACAAGCTCGGCGGTGACCGCTTCCGGTCCCGGCCCCTGCCGTCCACCCACGCCTCGTGGAGGGAATACCGCCGTCTCAACTCGGTCCTGCGCCGCCGGGGCCGGGTGCTGCAGAGCGCCCCCGACGCCCGGATGCCTCTCAACATGCTGCTCTTCCTGGCCCAGAGCACCGGCATCCTGCGCCGCCCTCTGCGCACGAGCCTCCTGGTCGCCGCCGACGCCAAGTCCCTGCCGGCCGGTGCGCTGGCCGGGCGGGCCGTTGCCCTGCACAACCGGCTCCTCGGCTCGGAGGTACGGATGCAGCATCTGCCCGTGCCGTTCGAGCTGTACTCCGACGGCATCGACCTCCCCGTGTTCGAGGAGCTGGGCGCCGGGGCCGCGGCGCTGCACCTGCGCGACGAGCTGGCCCGCAACGACCTGATGCGCGACACCGACTACCGGCGACGCTTCCGCCGCCAGTACGACCGCCGGACGGTACCGGGCCTGTGGCACAAGGACTTCTACGACGCCCGGATCGTCGCCTGCCCGGACCGGTCCGTGGTGGGCAAGACCTTCGGCCAGGTGGCCGACGAACGGTCCATACACCCGGTGGACGCCTTCCTCGACCTGATCGTGGCCCACGGCGGCAGCAACGTGCGCTGGCACACCACCGTCGCCAACCACCGGCCGGCCGTCCTCGACCGCATGGCCCGCGACCCGGGAGTGCACCTGGGGTTCTCCGACGCCGGGGCCCACCTGCGCAACATGGCCTTCTACAACTTCGGGCTCCGGCTCCTGCGCCGGGTCCACGACGCCCAGCAGGCCGGAAGGCCCTTCATCTCGCTGGAGGCGGCGGTGCACCGCCTCACCGGCGAGCTGGGTGAGTGGTTCGGCCTCGACGCCGGGACGCTGCGCCCGGGGGACCGGGCCGACCTGGTGATCGTCGACCCGGCCGGACTCGACCGGAGCGTCGAGGAGTACCACGAGGAGCCGATCGAGGCGTTCGGCGGGCTGTCGCGGATGGTCCGGCGCAACGACCGGGCCGTCACCGCCACCTGCGTGGCCGGCCGGGTGGTCTACCGGGCGGGCGGTTTCGCCGACGGCTACGGGCGGGATTGGCGCAGCGGGCAGTTCCTGCGGGCCGGGGCCCGCCAGCGCCGGTCGCCGCAGGGCCCGGTGGCGGCGGCCCGGGCGGACGTGCGATGACTGTGACCGAGAGGGTCATCCTGGCCAACACCTCGGCCCTGGCGGTCTTCGAGCAGGGGCCCCGGGACGCCCCGGCCGTGATACTCGCCCACGGCTGGCCCGACTGCCACCGGGTTTGGGACCTGGTGGCACCGCTGCTGGCCGACCGGTTCCGGGTGGTCACCTACGACATGCGCGGCGTCGGCCGGTCCACCCCGGCCCTCACCCGCCGGCCGTACGCGCTCGAGCATCTGTCCGACGACCTGGGCTCCGTCATCGGCGCGGTCGGAGACGGAGCCCCGGTGCACGTCGTCGGTCACGACTGGGGGTCGGTGGTCGGCTGGGAGGCGGTCCAGACCCCGGGCCTGCAGTCATCCATCGCATCCTTCACCTCGGTATCGGGACCCAACCTGGACTGGGCCGGAACCGTTCTGCGCCGCCGTCCCCTCCCCCTCCGGGCGGTGGCCGACCAGCTGGTCCGCTCGGCCTACACCGGGGTGCTCAGCCTGCCGGGGGTGCGGACCGGCATCTGGCGGGCCGGGGCGGCTCCGGCCTTCCGGGGCTGGCTCCGGGTCAGCGAGGGCATACGGGGGTACCCCGGAGCGGGACTCACCGAGAACGCCATCGCCGCCGTGCCGCTGTACCGCACCAACATCTGGCCCCGGCTCCTGCACCCACGGCTCCGGCCCACCGACGTGCCGGTCCAACTGGTCATCGCCACCCGGGACCGCTACGTCTCCCCGGCCCTGGCCCGGACGATGACCGCCTGGCTGCCTGACCTGAGCATCCACGAGATCAGCGCCGGGCACTGGTCCCCCCGGACCCATCCCGAGGCCCTGGCCGACCGCATCTCCACCTTCGTCGCATCGGTGGAGGCCCCCACTGCTGGAAAGGAATCGGCATGACCACCCTCCTCGACGCCGACCGGTCCCCCCACCGGCCGTTCAGGGCCCGGCGGGTGGCGTTCGACTACGCCACCACCCCGAGCCACTGGATCCCCGGCGACGCCCACACCACGCACGTGGTCAACGTCCTGCACCTGCTGCTGCCGGCCGGTGAGCGCTGGTTCTGCGACGTGTACCGCCAGGCTCTGCCCCATGTGACCGACGAGGACCTGCGACGCGACATCAAGGCGTTCATCGGCCAGGAGGCGACCCACGCCCGGGCCCACACCATCGTGATCGACCACCTGTCGGCGTGCGGCATCGACGCGTCCCCCTTCACCCGGATGGTCGAGGCCGGCTTCGCCCTGGCCCGGACCCGCCCCGCGCCGCGGTGGCTGCCCGGCCGGTTGGGCCGCCTGGCCGAGCGGCAGATCCTGCTCCAGAACCTGGCGCTGATCGCCGCCATCGAGCACTTCACCTCGGCGCTGGGCTGGTGGATCCTCGTCACCCGGGGACTCGACCAGGCCGGCGCCGACCCCGAGATGCT
>JAKAXN010000318.1 GCA_021816565.1 Actinomycetes bacterium | reverse complement strand
CGAACTCCACGTCGGACATCGGCCCGGATCCGAAGTTGCCGGCCAGGATCAGCGAGGCCAGGTCATCGCGGGGAGGCTCGGAGCGCCGGCGGGCGGCGAAGGCGATGGCGTACATGGCCATGTCCACCATCCCGGCCTGGGCGTCGCTCTCCGGGGCGGCCAGGTCGGGGTCCTGGCTGGACGTCCCCTGCTCGGCCCAGGTGCGGATCTGCGGCCAGTCCTCGCGGGGTATGCCAACCAGCTCACCCACCACCTGGGAGGGCAGGAGACCGGCCACCTCGTGCACGAACTCCACATCGCGGCGCGCCGCGGCGTCGGAGAAGATGGACCGGCAAATCTGCCTGATCTGGCCCTCCATGCGGCCGATCACCCGGGATTTGAAGCTGTCCACCAGCGGGCGGCGGTAGGCGGTGTGGCGGGGCGGGTCCATCATGAGCAGCATGTTGCGGGTCCGCTCGAGCTGCTGCGGCGGGGGGTTCTCCAGGATCACGCCCTGGGCCTCTGCCGAGAACAACCCGGGGTTGCGGGCCACGTGGGCCACGTCCGCGTGCCTGAGCACCGCCCAGTACCCGGGCTCACCCGGCATCTCCTGCCAGTACACCGGCTGGCGGCGACGCAACTCGGCGAATATCCGGTGGATCGGGCCGTCGACGTAGAGGTCGGGGTCGTAGATGTCCACGCCGGCCCCCCCGGAGGCCCCGGTTGCGGCGATCATCGTCAGTCGACCAGTACCGGGGGCCGGCCCAGGCCCTGCTCCTCGCACAGGGCCAGGTAGAACGCCAGGGTCCCGGCACCGTCGCTGACCGACTCGACCCGGCCGTCGGGGTCGAGATTGAGATTGACGCCGTACATGTGGAACCACACCCTGGTGTCGTCCTCGACGCACTGCAGGGTGTGCACCGATCCGGCCGGCTCGTAGAGGAAGGAGTGGGCCCGGTTGACGTAGTCGTACTCCTTGTACTTCCACGCCCCCGAGCTGGTGTAGCCCCACACCGGACCGGTGTGGCGGTGGGTCGCCACCTCGAAACCGGCCTGGAAGACGTTCTCGATCACCCAGAGGCCCTCTTTTTCCCGGACCTGGAGCACCCGGATCCTGTTACCGCCGCCCATATCGGCGAACGGTATGTCGTCTCCCCCGAGATGCACGGCGGTCGGTACCGGAGCAGCCACTTGCATGAGAACCCTCCCCCTGATGAGCCGGCGCGGCCTGGCCCGAGAGTAACCGACCGCGACGCGCCGTCCCACCGGGCCTCTACGGACCGACCGGTCGGGGGGCGGAGGCGACCAGCTCCAGGAAGGCCTGCGCGGCGGGGGTGAGCCCGGCCGGTTCGCATATGAGCCGCAGGGGCCGACGCACCGGGGGGTCGAGCTCCACCAAGCGGGCGCCGAGGGCCGCCGCGGTGGCGGCCAGCGGGCGGGGAAGGAACGCCGCGCCCGCCCCGGCCAGGACCAGCGGCACCACCGCCTCGCGCGAGTGGGTCTCCACCGCCGGCACCAGGGCCCGGGCGCTGCGCAGGGCGCTCAGCTCGGCGGCCAGCGCGTCCGGACCCACCGGCACTATGAGCGCGACACCTGCCAGGGCCCCGGCGGACAGCACCTCGGGCACGTCCGAGTCCGGCGGGAACACCCCGACGAACTCCTCATCGCCGAGCGGCAGGCTGTCCAGCGGCGGGCGGACCGCCCGCGGGGTGATTCCCAGGTCGCAGGCCCCGGCCAGCACCAGCTCCTCGATGCGCTCGGGCCGCTCCGGGGCGTCGATGCGAACCGAGACACCCGGATGGAGCCGCCGGAACGCCGCGATCAGCGGCACCAGGGTGGCCGCGGCCGAGGTGGGGGGCGCGGCCACGACCAGCCGACCGGAGGCCAGCACGGTGTCGGCGGCGGCGCCCCGGACATCCTCCCGGGCCCGAAGTACCCGCCTGGCCGCGTCGGCCACCCGCTCCCCCACCGGGGTGGGCGCAGCCCGCCGGCCGGTCCGGCGGAACAGCGCCACGCCCAGCTCCTGCTCCAGCCCGGCGATGGCGTGGGAGAGCGCCGGCTGGGAGACGTGGCACACCTCGGCGGCCCCCCGGAAGGTCCCCTCGTCCATCACCGCCACCAGGTACTCCAGCTGACGCAGATTCACTGTGACTATCAAAGCATGTCAAACAATCGATTGGACGCATGTGTCCGGCGCGCCGACCATGGTGGCACCCGTTGCGCCAGGAGGAGACGAGTTGTCGACGCTGCCCCGCCCACCTGTACTGCTCAGCTCCGCCGTGGACGATCCGGCCGTGGTGGAGGACCTGCTGGTGCGGCACGGTCCCTACTGGCCGGTGCAGCGGTACGTGAGCAACGACGCCGAGTACGCCGCCCTGAGCGGGGGGCCGAAGGACGCGGCCATGCCGGTGGCGCCGGTGTTCCGGGGCAACTGGGCCCAGCCCGGGGAGGTGCGCGACGGTGTCGAGCCGCTGCTGCACAACGAGCCCTTCGTGGAGAGCGCCCGGCGCCTCTTCGACGCCGAGCTGGTCCGCCCCACCACCGTCTATGTCAACCTGACCCATCAGCTGCCGTTCCCCCAGGGTCCGGGGCACACCGACGTGCCGGCATTCCGGGGCTTCGACCGCAGCTCCTACCCCATCACGTTCCTCACGCTCATGGGCCTGTCCGGGCTGTTCGAGGACGCCAGGGTGAAGGTCGCCACCGCGGTGGCATGGTTCTACCGGGGGCCGGACGGGGGCTTCGAGTACTGGCCCGACGGTCCCGACGGCCCGTCGCGGATCCACGAGGGGGACGTCTGGAACACCGCGGTGGTGGCCGACAACGACTTCATGTGGCACCGGGCCCGGGCCGTGGGCTCTCCGCAGGACGGGCTCCAGCTGCTCACCCTCGACACCGAGCTGACCGCCCGCGACGGCGCCTGGGCCATCGTGCAGGACGGCACGGAGCTGGCGCGCTTCGAGCGGCAGGCCCTGCGCGTGAGCCTGTCGTGGAAGGCCGTCGTCTTCGCCGACGAGGCCGAGCGGGCGCGCCACGACGGGCACACGGCGGATCTCACGGCCGCTGAGGTGCTGCGCCGCTTCGAGCGGGACCTGACCGGGCGGGGCCGCCGGGTGGAGATCCCGGCCGATCCGTTCCGTGACCCCGACTTCATCGGGGTGCTGCACGACGAGTACGTCCGGACGCCCGGGCAGTCGGCGGCGTGAGCCTGGGCCGGCGTCACGCCGGCCGGGACGGCGACGGACTGCGGCGTTGCGCCCTGTCCCTGATACCGAGCAGCATCCGCCGGGTCATCACCAGGGTGACCGGGTCCATGGCCACGGCGGCGATCCGGGCCGCCCGACCCCGGCGGGCACTCCGCCCGCGCGACACCAGCCGGCACCGCTGCGGCCCGTCCCCGAACACGTGGAACGACCACACCGCGTCCCACGGGAACTCCGGCGGCTGCTCCCGCAGTACCAGTGAGCGGGGCGGGTCGATCAGCGCGACCGGCAGCGACACCCCCTCCTTCATCCCCATCCACCCCGGGGGTACCAGCCGGACCCGGTCCCCCACGGCCAGATGCTGCCACTCCTCGCGTATCCGGTCGGCCGAGTGGATGTGGAGTCCGAACAGGTTCTCGAGCCGGTCGTAGCTGTACATGCCTCCCCGGTCCTGGCCGATCTGGACCAGCCAGCTCCACACGACCTCGGCAGGGGCGTCTATTCCCACCGCCCTGGTGGTCTCGTCGGCCGGGGCGGGAACCAGTTCGTCGCCGGGCAGCGCCATGGACCGCTCGGCTCCGGTCGATCCCCAGTTCCGCAGGGCCCGGGCCGACTCCAGCACCGACGCCGCCCGGTCCCGCACCGGCGCCGATGACCGACCGGTGCCACCCGGGGCCCGGCCTGCGCCCCTCTCCTGTCCGGGTCCTTGCACAGCGACGAGCCTGCCCGGGCGGGGTCCGGCCCGTCAGAGGCGAACGGCACACCGGCCGGGCGCGTTGCCTCAGGTGACGTAGTGCTCTGTTCCGGGCAGCCCGGACGTGGCCAGAGTTCGCGCTGAGGATTCCTAGCGGCCGTGGCCAGGGTGTGCCTGGCGGAGGGAGGCGCGCGATGAGCATCAAGGAAGAATCCGGGGCCCGCCACCACCACCTGTGGATCCACCGTCACCCGGCGGAGCCGGAGGAGATCTCGCCGTGGCAGAGACTCTGGAAACGGGAGCTGGACCACTACCCGGAGACGGGACCGCGGTACATCCAGCTCGGGATAACCGTCGTGTCCGCCATCGTCCTCTACTACGAATTCTACGTGCAGGCCTCGGTGACGCCGCAGGTGATGGTGCACTACCACATGACCTGGCCGTTCTTCGTCTACGCCATCGTGGTGGGCAACCTGGTAGGGGCGTTCGCCTCGCTCCTCGCCGGCCTGGCGGACCGGTGGGGCCGGGCCAACCTGGTGGCCTACGGCCTGTTCGTCACCGCCTCGATCACGCTGTTCGGGATGCCGCACGCCCCGAACATGTGGGTCTACGCCGTGCTGTACTCGGCCCTCGGCTTCGTGGAAGGCATCATCCTGGTGGCCACACCGGCGCTGATCCGGGACTTCTCCCCGCAGCTGGGCCGGGCCTCGGCCATGGCGTTCTGGACCCTGGGCCCGGTCGTGGCCAGCCTGGCCGTGTCTCTGGTGGCCAGCCACACCCTCAACCATCTGAACGGATGGAACGCGGTGGGCCGGGAGTTCCTCATCTGCGGCATCGTTGGGATGGTCGTGTTCGCCATCGCCTTCATCTGGTTGAGGGAGCTGTCGCCGAGGATCCGGGACCAGCTGATGGTCAGCCTGAAGGACCGCATGCTCGTCGAGGCCCGGGCCAGCGGGATCGACGTGGAGGAAGGGCTGAACCATCCCTGGAAGCAGATGGTCACGCCGCAGACGGTGGTGTCGTCGCTCGGGATCGGCGTGTTCCTGGTCATCTACTACACGCTCATCGCCTTCCTGCCGGTGTTCATGGCGTCGATCTTCCAGTACAGCCAGGCCCGGGCCAACCTGCTCGGCAACTGGATCTGGGCGTTCAACGCCGGGGCCCTGATCGTCATCGGCCTCATCTCCGACAGGATCCGGGTGCGCAAGCCGCTCATGGCGCTGGGGGTGGTCGTGGCCGCCACGGCCACCGCCATCTTCGCGGTGATCACCACCAACGCCGACACCGGCTACTACGAGTTCGTCACGGTGCTGAGCATCCTGGCCGTGGGGCTCGGGTTCTCCTTCAGCACCTGGCTGGCGGCCTACACCGAGACCGTCGAGGACGTCAACCCGGCCCTGACGGCCACCGGGCTGGCGATCTGGGGCTGGGTGCTGCGCATCGCGGTGGGGGCGTCGCTGTTCATCCTGCCGTTCGTGGTCACCTCCATGACCCCGCTCGTCGAGCACGGCACCCAGGTGGAGGCCATCGTCGCGGCCCACCCGGCCGAGGTGGTCACCATCTCCAACATCGACCCGGTCACGCTGGCGACCCTCAACGCCAACCCGACCAACGCCCCGGCCATCGCCCGGGC
>JAKAXN010000317.1 GCA_021816565.1 Actinomycetes bacterium | reverse complement strand
GCGGGACCGTCGCACGGCCAGCACCCCGATCGCCACCAGGGCGAACACCACACACAACACCACCAGGTAGGCCCGGTCGCTCGCCAGGGAGACCCCCGGCAGGGAGGGCCGGGCGACGGTTATCGACAGCGACACGCCGAACACGTCGGTGTTGTTGAAGAACGCCGCGTCCAGCCCCTGGGCGAAGGCCAGGGTGGCCAGGGCCAGGTACAGGCCGCGCAGGCGAAGGGCCGGCAGGGCCACGACGGCCCCCACCGCCCCGGCCAGGCCCACCGCGGCGAGCAGCCCGAGCAGGGAGCCGTGCCCCCCTCCGACCTTGGCCATGGCGAAGGCCCCGAGGCCGGCGAAGCTCAACTGGCACAGCGACACCTGCCCGCCGTAGCCGGTCAGCAGCACCAGCGACAGCATGATGATGGCCAGCGCCACCCCCCGGTTGGCGTACCCCAGCCCGGAGGAGCTCAGCAGCCTGGAGGCGATCACGGCCACCACCAGGAAGCCGGCGCCGACGACGAGCGACTCCCTGAGGTTGACCACCCTCGGCGCCCGGACCATGACCCGGCGGTTGAGCCCGGCCCGGGTCTGGGGCAGCACCAGCATGACGATGAGCAGGAACAGCATCGGGATGACCTGCTCCAGGTCGCTCCACGCCACGCTGACCGGCAGGTAGCCGATGGCGTAGGACTGCAGGAGCCCCAGGGCGATGGCCCCGGCGAAGGTCAGGGGGAGGCTCTTCAACCGGCCGACCATGGCCGCGGCGTAGCCGCTGATGACCAGCAGGGTCAGGTTGGTTATGTCCAGGTTGATCAACGGGGCGATGAGGATCCCGGCGACGGAAGCCAGTGAGCAACCCATGGCCCAGCCGAGCTGGGAGAACCGGGCCGGGGCGGCCCCGGTGAGGGCGGCCAGCTCCCGGTCGTCGACCACGGCCCTGGTGGCCACCCCGGCCCGGGTGCGGTAGAAGAACAGCCGGAGGAGCCCGGCCGCCCCGGCCGCCACCACCACGATGATCAGCTGGTGCCAGGTGAGGACGACCCCACCGATGGAGACCTGGTGGCCGTTGAAGAACTGCGGGATGCTACGGCTGGTCTGGGGATTCCAGATGGCGGTGGCGGCGGCGATGCCGAGCAGCAGCAGGGCGATCGTCACCGTGAGCTTGGCCTCGAGGTTGGCGTTCTCCAAGCGGCGGACCACCAGTCGCTCTATGAGGGCGCCCAGCAGTGGGGTGATGACCAGCACCACCATGATCAGGGCGGCCCATGACGGCAAGCCCCAGTGGGGGCCGAACTCCCAGTACAGGAAGGCCCCGATCATCCCGATGGCGCCCTGGGCGAAGTTGAAGATGCCGGAGGTCGCGTACGTGACCACCAGGCCCATGGCGGTCAGCGCGTATATGCACCCGTAGGTGGCAACCCCCGCCACGGTGAGCGAAAGAAACTGGGACATCTTCGACTACCGGTTCCCCCCGACAGTTCCCCCGACAGATTCGGTGGGCGTCAGGGTAGCCAAGGGGGATGGGGCCGAGTGGCCGCTAGATCCGATCCTGCCCGGGACGTCCCGCCAGGTGAAACGGCCAGGCCGGGCTTCGCAAAACGGTCAACGGCTCCCTAACCGAACCAACAGTTACAAACCGTCAGGGCGCCTCTGGGCTGCCGGCGACCTGGGAGCGACCCCGGGAGAAGACGCCCGGGACCCGATCGGCGATGCCGGCTGTGCCGCCGGATTTCCGCCAGGAACGGGAGGCCTCATGCTCCAGGTCCGGACCCCGGCCCACCACCTCGGACTCGATGCGCCGGTAGGAGGAGTGGAGGCGCCTGACCGCCGGGCCGTTGTTGGCGGCGATGGTGGCCGCCAACTGCCGGGCCCGCCCCATGAGCTCACCGTGGGCCACCACCTCGGTGACCAGCCCCGCTTCGAGGGCCCGGGTCGCATCGACGTAGTCCCCTGTGAAGCTCATCCGGCGGGCCATGGCGAAGCCCACCCGTTGGGGAAGCAGCACCGACAGGCCCCAGCCGGGGAGGATGCCCACGCGGGCGTGGGTGTCGGCGAAGGCGGCCCGCTCCGACGCGATCAGAAAGTCGCAATTGAGGGCCAGCTCCAGCCCTCCGGTCACCGCCACGCCGTTGACCGCGCCGATCACCGGCTTGGGCAGCGGGGCCCACGGATGGCCGGCCGGCACCTCGGTGTCCTCGACGGAGCCGAGCAGCCCGTCGTTGGCACTCAGCTCCTTCAGGTCCAGGCCGGCGCAGAAGGCCGGGTCGGCGCCGGTGAGGATCACCGCGGCCACCCCCTCATCGGCCCCGAGGTCGGCCATGGCCCGCCGGAGGGCGGCGAGCAGCGCGCCGCTGATGGCGTTACGGGCGGCCGGTCGGTTGAGGGTCACAACGGCGACCCCCTCCCGGGATTCGACGACTACCGGGTCTGCAGGCGCTGACTGGTTCACGGCGCCATCCTGGCAGGTCGGTCAGCGCAGGGACCGGTACCGGCGGCCACCGCTGGACAGCAGCGCGACCAGGGCGGCCGCCACCCCGATCTCCAGCAGCACCGTGGCCAGCCAGCCGGCGTGGACCACGTGGGCGCCCACGAACCCACCCACGATGCTCCCGCACAATCCGGACCCGACGGTGGCGAGGAAGCCGATGGGCTGGGCGCCGGGTATGACCAGCCGCCCGAGGGCCCCGATGACCAGCCCCACCACCACGGTGCTGATCAGCGCCCACAGGGCCATCCCCAGCAGCGGCAGCACCACGAAAAGCACGACGAGCACGGCGAACACCGCGAGGATCACGGCCCGCAGGCTAGCCCCGGGCCGGCGACCGAGGCACAAGTAGAATGGCCCGATGCTCGACGACCTCGCCAGGGAACTGCTGAGCGGCCGGAACTTCGCCGCGTTCACCACCCTCCTGCCCGACGGCCAGCCGTCCACCCACATGATGTGGGTCGACGCCGACGACACCCACGTCATCATCAACACCGAGACCGGGCGGCAGAAGTACCGCAACATCAAGCGCGACCCCCGGGTGGTCGTGACCGTATTCGACGCCGCCAACCCGTACCGCTACGTCGAGGTGCGGGGCCGGGTGGTCTCCACCGTCACGGGCAGCGAAGCCCGCGAACACATCGACCGGCTCAGCGAGAAGTACACCGGCGGCCCCTACGCCAACCCCATAGGCAGCGAACGGGTGATCCTCCAGATCGAACCCGAGAGGGTGAGAGGCCAGGGCTGAGACGACGACCGGCCGGCCCACGACGGGCCGGCCGGTCCTGTTGCGCCCAGGGTCGCGCGCCGCGGCGGGAGGTACTCCCGACTAGCGGGTGGGGTCCTGGCCGACCTCGCCCCGCCAGGCCCCGGTCTCCGCCGGCTGCGACTCGATGAACCCCTTGAATCGGTCCAGGTCACCCTTCACCTGGCGCTGCACGAAGCCGGCCATGTCCCCGACCTTCTCGGTGAGACCCTCGGGCTCGACCTCCATCTGGAGCATCACCCGGGTCCTGGACTCCCCCACCCGGTGGAAGGTCACCACCCCGGCGTGGGTCGTGCCGCCGGTGCTCTTCCACGCGATGCGCTGGTCGGGGTCCTGCTCGGTGATCTCGGTGTCGAACTCCCGCTCCACACCGGCGACCCTGGTCACCCAGTGGACCCGCTTGTCGTCCACCTGGGTGATCTTCTCCACCCCGTCCATGAACCGGGGGAAACTCTCGAACTGGGTCCACTGGTTGTAGACCGTGCGGACGGGGCGGTCCACCTCTATGGATGCTTCGTGCGTGGCCATTGCTCTCCTTCGCTCGCCTTCACGGCTGAATCGCGGGCACGGGGCTGCCTACCCGGGCGGCCTGCCCGGTTAACCCCGGCCCGGCCCGGGCCCGGTTTCGGGTACCGGCCGGGCGGGAACATGCACGGGCATGAGCAACGAATCCGACACCTCCCCGAGCGACGAGACCCGCGCCGCGGAAGAGTCCGAGGCTCAGGCCTCCCACCGGGCCGACCGGCCCCCCACGACCGAAGAGGAGAAGGCCGCCCCCGGCTCGGCCAGTCGCTCCACCGAGCAGAACTACGACGAGATGGCCAAGCGGGGGGCCGACGTCAAGGGGGAGGGAGAACTCCCCTAGGCGCCGCTCTCAGCCGGCGTTGGCGGCCGCCATGGCCTCCACGCCGGAGGCCAGGGCCTCGGCCTGGCCCGGCTTCAGCACGGAGAAGGCGTTGGCCATCAGTCGGTCCGTGCAAGCATCGGCCGCATCGAGGGCCTCCCGGTCGGCGTCGGTCGGCTCGGGGATCTGCTCCTCGCTGTAGCCGAACAGGGTGAAGTCGTTGGGTCGGCGCAGGTAGTGGGCCACCCGGGGGCTCACCCCGGCGGCCGCCACCGCCAGGAGGTGGATGCTGCCGCGCAGTTCCCGCAGCACCGTCACCAACTGCATGGCCCGGCCGGGTAGGTCCTCGGGCAGCGGCTCGGCCGACAGCGCGGCGAAGAGGGCCAGGCCGGCGGGGTCGGCTCCGGCCACCACGGCCTCGGCGGCGGCGCAGAAGCCGTCCAGGCCCTCCAGCCCGGCGAAGCGGCTCCTTCCGTGCTCCCGGCTGGCTTCCACATAGGCGCGGCCGACCTCCCGGGGGGTCATGCCGCTGCGCTCCTGGGCGGACCGCCACATGTCGTCCACCAGCGGGGCGTGGAAGTAGCCGAAGGCGCTCTGGACCACCCGGGGCTCGACGTCACCGAGGACACCACCGCGTCCGAGGAAATAGAAACGGAAGCCGTCCAGGCCCAGTTCCTTGCCCCGGCCCAGGGTCTCGGGGGTGAAGTAGAAAGCCGCGCCGAGGTCTCCGATGGTCGGACACACCCGGGTCACCAGTTCGTCTGAGGTCATGGCGGGAGCGTAGACGCCACCGGCCGGTACGGCGGGCCCCGGCCGGGGGCCCGCCGTGGGCCATGATCGGAGGCCATGAGCGATCACGAAGCGGTGCTGGTCCTGGTGCGCCTGGAGCATCGACGCGGGGCCGACGAGCGGGTGGAGTTGGTCGCCGCCGATCTGTGGGCCGAGGGGGCCACGGCGGTGGAGCTGCGGGAGGACCCCGAGGGGACGACCCTGCTCGCCGGCTACCCGACCCCGGAGGCGGCCCGCGACGTGGCCCAACGGCTGGAGGCCCCACTGGGGGCCCGGATCGAGACCGTGACCGACACCGCCTGGCGCGACGCCTGGAAGCAGTGGGTCCATCCGGTGCCCGTCGGTGCGGGGCTGCTGGTGGTGCCGTCCTGGCGGCCGGTGCCGGTCGGCTCCGGCCGGCTGAACGTCGAGATCGATCCGGGCCCCTGCTTCGGCAGCGGCACCCACCCGAGCACCCGCCTGATCCTGGCGTGGATGGACGCCCACCATCCGTCGGGGTTGGACGTGACCGACGTGGGGACGGGGTCGGGGATCCTGGCGGTGGCCGCGGCCTGCCTGGGGGCCCGGTCGGTGGCCGCGGTGGACATCGACCCGGCGGCCGTCGCGGTGAGCGAGGCGAACGCGGCTCGAAACGGTGTCGCCGACCGGGTCCGGGTGTCCACCACTCCCGCCGGCG
>JAKAXN010000008.1 GCA_021816565.1 Actinomycetes bacterium | reverse complement strand
CAACGCCACCTACATCCGGATGATGGAGGAAGCCGAGGCGCTCGGAGCCCACGGCGTCATCGGCGTCACCGACGCCACCCGGCCCCTCCTCGGCCCCGACGTGCGGGAGTTCCACCTCCTCGGCACGGCCGTCGTGCTCGACGGCGCCCCTCCGCCGGAGCGGCCGTGGAGCACCTACCTGGCCGGCTCCAAGCTGGGGAAGCTGTTCGAGGCCGGCCTGGAGCCGGTTTCGGTGGTGGGGGCGCTGGCCGCCGTCACCATCGTGCCCTCCTGTGTCACCGAACTGCAGGAGCACGGCAGCTTCGACCGCTACGGGGTCGTGTCCCCGATCGGCGAGATCATCCAGCTCTCCGACGCTTACACCGCCGCCCGGCGCCTGGCCCGGGACCACGTGAAGTCGACGCTCGGCTCGGACTCCCTCCACGGTGCCGACCTCGAGGTGAGCGAGGGCCGGGTAGGCAACCGGGCCATCATCAGCGCCGTGCTGCGCGGGACCAGGGTCCGCCGGGTCCGAGATGCCGAGCCGCTGCCGCTTCCGGTCCCGACGGTGCACATCTCGTGAAGACCCCGCCCCGCAATCCCGCGGCCTCCAGGGCAACCACCTCCGACCTGTCCATCGACGAGGCCCTGCTGTTGCACTCCATCGAGTGGGAGCCGGTGGAGATGGTGATGGGGGCGGCGGTGGCAGCGATCCCGACCATGGGCTTCGTCGGGGGCAACGGCTGGGCGCAGGTCACCGACATCGCGGCCAAGTCGTTCTCCGACGCCGTAGCGGCGGCCGTGGCCCGCATGGAGGAGGATTGCCGGTGGGCCGGCGGTGCAGGGGTGATCGGTGTGCACGTCGAGTTCACCGTCCACCGCCACACCGCCGAAGCCGTACTGGTCGGCACCGCCGTCCGACCGGTCGGGAGCCACGCGCCCGGCGGGCCGTTCGTCTCGGACCTGTCGGTGCGCGACTTCGTGCTGCTGCACCAGGCTGGCTGGGCCCCGCTCGGCCTGGCCTTCGGGGCGTCGTTCATCCAGGTCCCGTATCGGACCCTCGGCACCGTCTTCAAGCAGATGACGGCGAACACCGAGATGGTCAACTTGACCTACGCCATGTACGAGGCCCGGGAGCAGGGCATGGAGCGCCTGCAGGCCGCCGCCCTCGCCATCGGGGCGACCGGCGTGGTGGCAGTCCAGTACCAGGACCGGCCGCTGCCTTTCGCCTCCCACGTCATCGCCTTCACTGCCTGGGGGACGGCTATCGGCCTGGCCGGCTCCGGCCACCGCTACATCGCCCCCCGGGTGGTGGTTGCCGTCGACGACGCCGTCAACCTGTTCGACGTGTCCAAGGGGCTGCGCGGTCGGGACTGACCGGGCGGGCTAGCCCGGCCCCGGCCCCGGCTGCGCAGCCGCAACCCGAATGGTGGTGCAATTGTGGTGCAAGAACCAGACTCCCCGGATCCGTCGCCTGGTGTCTCCGCCGGGCTCTCCTCCGGCCGGTTCGGCAAAGCGGTCCACATATGGATGCGGAAGTCACTGTGGAGGCCCGCTCTGACGAGCCTCGTCTTCGCCGTGGTTGCGATTCTCATGATCATGCGGCCTCGCCCGTTCGTCGTCCCGGGCCTGGACTCTCCCGGAGTTGTGTCTGCAGTCGGGTGGGCCGGTGTCGTGTTCTTCGCGCCGTCGAGCGCTGTTCTGACGGCGATGGCCCTGAAAGCTCGTTCAGGTCCGAGCAGCTCTGCAGCTCCTGACCAGCCGGTCGGCTGAGGGTGGGCCAGGTGTGATGACCACGGACGCCGCGACCGTTGTCTTCTGCGATAGAGGCAGATCGTCGCCGTGTGCGGCGAGCATCTGGCTCACCTGGCGGTGCTGGCGTAGGCCGAGGAGCGCTACGACCAGGCCCACGACGAGCGCCACTCCGAGAACTCGGGCCTGGTGCCAGCCACTCGTCGGAGGTGTCGCCTCGACGAGCAGATGGAAGCGGGCCACCACGAATCCCAGGCCGGCCAGTGCGACCCACCTCGCCACCATCGTCGCCGTGCGAATAGTGCTGAGTTGGGCTCTCACCGTGGAGCTCGATGGCAGATGGCCGTGGCAATCGGAAGGCGACCCGGCCGCCCCGGGATGCGGGTCATGAATGTCCCGGCATCAACGCCGAGTTGACCCCGGGGTACCTGGAGGAGATCGGATCGGCCGGCCAGGCGACGGCCGACACGGATTTCGAGCTGATGGCTTGGGATCCCCTGCTCGGGGATGCCCCTGCTTCAGCGCCTGCGGACGTTGGCTAAACCTTTTGACGTTCTCGGGGCTTAGATGTGTAGGTGATCCGTGCTGGGTTCTGAGGAGTTCTTCGACGAGGAGTACCAGTCCGTGACACGGGCTTTGACGTTGGCGTTCGGCGACCGCAGGCTGGCCGAGGACGCCGCGCAGGAAGGATTCAGCCGGGCACTCGACCGGTGGGCGCGGGTGAGGCGCATGGACCGCCCTTCCGGCTGGGTCTACGTGGCCGCTTTCCGCTACGGGAGACGGCAGCAGCGCCGCGGTACCCCAGCGCCTGAAGAAATCATCCGAGGAGGATCTAAAGACGACACGGCCGCGCTGCTGAACCGTCTGTTGGTGTTCGACCTGTTGGATTCGTTGACGGCGAGGCAACGAAGCGCGGTGGTCCTACGGTACCTCGCCGACCTGTCCTTGGAGCAGGTAGCGGAAGCCTTGGGCTGCAGAGTGGGGACGGTCAAGGCCACCTTGCATCAGTCGCTCGAGCAGCTGCGCCGGGCCGGAGAGAGAGACGAGAACAGTGCAAGTCTCTGAGCTGAAAGAGCTGCTGTATCGCGGGGCCGAGGCCGTCGAGGTTTCCTCCTCCGAGGCTCTCCGGATCGTTGGACGGCGTGCAGGCCGACGCCGATGGCGCCGGCGGATCACCGCCACGATCGCCGCCGTCACTGCGACCGGTGTGGTGTCCGTCGTCGCAGTGGCCGCCTCACACGACGGCGGCGCTGACCAGAAGGTGGCCGTCAACGCCGGCACCCCAGGGCCGTCAACGAACGGGCTGGCCGCTCTGTCTCCGGCGATGAGGGAAATGGTTCGCTCCTACGCCCGAGGCGGGGCCTTCATCTCAAACGTGTCGGACGTAGCAATCAAGCAGACGACCTGGGGAGACTATGTCGCCTGGTCGGCCTCGGCACTCGGGTCAGCACCCGCATCCCCGGAGGTAGGTGACCCCCCGGAGCCGGCATACACGGACGCCACGAAGATCTACCTGGTGGTGCAAGTGGGCAAGGTCAGCTGCGCTTCGATGTACGGCTGTCACGGTCGGGTCTACAACTGGGACCTCAATGTCGTCTCGTTCGCAGCCCCCGAGAAGGGAAGCGGCATCATCATCACAGTGCCCGACAGAGCCGTCCCGTCCTCGTTCTCCGGCCTACCAGGGCCCGAGGTCGACTTCAACACTCGTAGCGGCATGGTCACCACCCACCTACCGGCCGGCTGAGCGGTAGGCACACCCGGGAAGCGAGGTCGGCCGCCGGCATAAACCATCTGATACGGTCACAAATCGGTCCTTTATAGCTAGATGGAACGGGGCTCTGGGCGTGGACGGACAAAAGGCGTGAACCAAGTCGGCTCTGCTTGCGAGGGGCCCTCCAGCGGCACCGGGGCGGGTCTATGAACGAGCGCAAACGGACGGCGGCCGGCAGTAGAGCTCTCCAGCGGATCGTCATGGTCTGTCTGGTGGTGGCTGGTTTGGCGTTCATTCCCGTCAAGGCGGCGCTGGCCGCACCCGTTCCGGATGCGCCGAAGCTGTGTGGCGTCCCTTCAGCGTCGGGCTCGTTCGGCGTTGCCACCCCGGTACAGGAGAATCTCAATGCCGCCAGGGTCGACGCCGCCGTCGATACGTTGAGCACCCGGTCGCGGCTGTCGGTCCAGATCTTCCGCAACAACTGCCTGGTCGCCACCGACCCTCTGAATGCCCTCACGGCATCGGTTCACGACAACGTATGGAGCGTCACGAAGTCAGTTGTCTCGCTGCTCGCCGGCATCGCCATCGGCGAGCACAAGCTGGGCCTGGACGCGCCGATCGGACGGTACCTGCCGAGCGGGCCCGGGTGGGGCGACGCAGCCCACCGGGCGATCACCGTCCGTGACCTGCTGACCCAGACCGGCGGGCCACGCCAGTCCATCCTGGCCGAGGCCGTGACACTGGGAGCCGACCCCAGTCAGGCGCAGGAGGAGCTCGCGCAGCCCTTCGTCTACCCGGCCGGCACGCACTTCCAGTACTCCCAGCTCGGTCCGGCCCTTCTCGCTCAGGTCGTCCAGGACGCCGTCGGCAGGAACCTCGCGAGCTTCGCCCAGCAGAAACTGTTCGGCCCGATCGGAATCGCCGCCGGCAGCTACTTCTGGCTGCGTGACCGCTCCGGGCTTCCCTATGGCTACTCGAACCTGTTCCTCACCCCGCAGCAGCTCGCCCGACTCGGGCTGCTGATGAGCGACCAGGGGCGCTGGAACGATCGCCAGGTCGTGCCCGCCTCCTACGTAGCCGCAGTCAGCCGCCCGAACGCCACGAACGGATGCTACGGGCTTCTGTTCTGGACCAACGAAGCGCAGCCGTGCACCGGCGCCGACATCCCCTCGGCCCAGACACTGGATCGCCGCGCCATTCCACCCCTGCCTCCCAGCGCCTATGAGATGAACGGCACCGGTGGCCAGCTCGTGGTGATGATCCCGAGTCTGCACATGACGGTTGTCACGACGGGCTATTTCGGCAGCCTGTCCCCCGACCCACCGGTCCTGCTCGGAGCCGCCCCCGACGAGATGCAGTGGACTTTCTTCCGCGCGCTGATGGCCGCGGTTGACGACGTTCACGTTCCTGACGCAGGCCCCTACACCGGCGACCCGCTCGATCTCAATGCGAACCCGATGAACTACATCAACCCGGGGGTGCTGATGACGGACCTCTTCACCAACCCGAACTGCAACATCCTGTTCTGCGACGGCTCCGTCCCCACAACCGGACTCGTCCAGAACCTCCGGTCGCTCCCCGCTCTGCTCTCGCCCTGATCGTGGTCCG
The DNA here is from genome assembly GCA_021816565.1 of Actinomycetes bacterium. The sequence continues at coordinate 24,315 of JAKAXN010000008.1, read as the reverse complement.
CCCGGTCTTGCGACGGGCGCACCGCTCGGATTGCTGGGGTCCTCTAGAAGCGGCCGGCCTCGATGTCCGACACCGTCACCCGGGAGACGTGGTAGGCGACGGTGACGCTGGGCGCGGCCCCGTCCGTCCCGCCCACCAGGCTGATGGGGATACCGGTGGAGGCGTCGATCGTGATGGTCTCGTGGTAGTTGGCGGGTAGGTCGGGTTGGCCGCTGGCGGTTATGGAGAGGGCATCCTGACCGGCGACCAGGGTGTGGTCGACGGTGATGCCCGGCAGGATGGACAGGATGCGCAGCACCCCCGCCCGGACCTGCGGGTTGCCGGCTCCGGCCTGCAGGGCCTGCTCGGAGTCCATCCAGATGTAGTTGTCAGCGTTGAAGCCGCCGGTGCCGTCCTTGATCTTCTGGATGAGGGCCGGATCGGTCTTGCCTTCGGCGGCCAGCTTCTGGGCCATCATCTGCGCGACCTGGGACCGCTGTGCCGCGGTCACGGTCGGGGGCTTACCGTCGGCGAAGGGCGCGTAGGCCATTCGCTGGTCGGCGACGGCGAGGTTCCCGCTGAGCGCGTACTCCGCGGCGGCGACCTCCCGGGCGAAGGTGCCGTGGCCCTGGTTGGCGTCGGACCTGATGGCGCCAGGCAGGTCGGACTCGCTCGGGGCGTAGAAGTACTCACCGCTGTCGGTGTAGAGGTCGAAGCCCTGCACCGGGCTGCGGCCGGGGTAGGACTGGGTCCGCTGCACCAGGGTGGCGTCTCCCGCCTGGGGGCGGTGTTGGCGGTTATGTAGGAGGCGAGATCCGTGAGGGCCTGAGCGTGCACAGGGACGTTGGCGGCGGCGACGTGGTCCTTGGTGGGTCGGTGGGCGGCGGCGCTGGTGCCGGCGATGGCCACAAGGGCGGCCGCCGCGCCGACGGCCACACCGGCGGTGACCCGTCCGGTGACGGCCCGACGGCGCAGCGCCGTGGCGCGCCGCACGATCGAAGCGGTGTCCGGGCCGAAGGGCTGGGTGGAGACGAGGTCTTCAAGAGCCTCGCCGAGGTGCTGTTCGGTCGGGGTGGTCATAGGGATAACTCCTGTCGGCTGATGAGGTGACTGAGTGCGTTAAGGGCCCGAAACGCCTGGCTCTTGACCGTCCCCTCGCTGCATCCGAGGGTGGCGGCCGTGTCGGCCTCGGTCATCCCCTCCAGGTAGCGGAGGACCACCGTGGCCCGCTGCCGCTCGGGCAGGGCGAGCAGGGCGGAGAGCAGAAGTTCCCGGCGGGCCAGCCCGCTCGACGCGTCCGGCTGGGACGGATCGGCGGGGTCGTGACCCCCGCCGTGGACATCGGCGAGCGGAACGGTGCGGCGGTTCCGCCGGAAGTGGCGGTTGACCTCGTTGACGAGGATGCGCCGCACGTAGGCGTCGGGACTGTCGGCGAGCTGGACCCGGCGCCAGTGGCGAAAGGTCTTCGCCAGCGCCTCCTGGACCAGGTCGTCGGCCAGATGCCAGTCGCCGCAGAGCAGGAAGGCCGCCCGGTGCAGTGGGGCGGCCCGAGTGCGGACGAACTCCCGGAACTGCTCTTCCGCCGCGCTCATCCGTGGTTGGGGTGGATGGTCATGCCGGTATAGACAGAAGTTGCCGGAGAAAGGTTGTCAGGAAAAAGCGACCGCCTGGGACGCCGATCCGGGATCGTGGCCCAGGTCTTTCGGCGATCTCGAGAGGATGGCCGGGTCGGTAAGAGGGTGCAACCGGGGATCAGCAGCCGGCCAAGGCGGCCCTAACCTCGGTCAGGGTGCGCCGGGCCAGATCGCCGAAGTCCCCGGTTCCGTCGCTCCATTGCGTGTAGGCGATCGTCAGGCTCAGGGAAGCGATCTGGGCGGCGACACGGGCGGTCATCGCCGGTACCCCTCGCCGTTCGAGCGCCTCGACCATCGCTGAGCTGATCCGTAGTCCCTTCAACGCCTCCCTCTCCTGAAGCTCGGGGTTGGCGGCGATGACGGCTCGGCGGCGATGGCTGAACTCCCGACGATCAGAGCTGAACACGTCTCTCCCCAGCAGTTCGAAGGCATTCGCCACCGCCTCCAACGGGGCGGCACCGGGTGGTGCCGTGGCGATCCCGGTGGTCAGGAGATGGTCCATCGTGAGCCCTCCGAAGAGCACCTCCCGCTTGTCGGCGAAGTACCTGAAGAAGGTGCTCTTGGTCAGCCCGGCCCGCTCCGCGATCTCCGCCACCGTCGTGGCCTCGTACCCGCGTTCGGCGAAGAGGACCAGGGCGGCCTCGGCCAGCCGTTCGGGAGCGTTCGGTTTCCACCGGGCCATCACCGCCAAGTTTATGGGACTTGGTCCCATCAACGTGGGTATAGTGATGGGATCAAGTCCCATCAACGGTGCTCACCGAGAGCTCCGGACCCCAGTGGAGGACCAGCCATGAGTCGTGCCGTGATCTACCAGTCGTTCGGGGGGCCCGAGGTCCTCGAGTTGCGCGACGTCCCTGAGCCCCACGCCGGGCCCGGCGAGATCCGCATCAAGGTGGCCGCCGCCGGCCTCAACCCGATGGACTGGGGGATAGCGCGGAGGCCCGAGCTGGCCGCCCAGTTCGGGGTCGAGCTACCGGCCGGTTTCGGGTTCGACTTCGACGGCGTGCGAGACGAGGCCGGCGAGGGCGTCACGGCCTACGCCGTCGGTGACCGGGTCTACGGAGGGGCGATGGCCAAGGCGGTAGCCGACTACATAGTGATGCCGGCCGAACCGGGGGGCTCGGACTCCATATCCCGCACCCCGGACGGGATCAGCGACGAGGTGGCGGCCACCCTCCCCGTCGCCGGCCACACGACCATGGCCGGCCTGGCCAAGCTCGGGCTCCACAGCGGCGACACCGTCCTGGTCGGTGGTGCAGCCGGTGGAGTGGGCATCTTCGTCGTGCAGATGGCCCGGCTGGCCGGGGCCCGCGTCATCGGTACGGCATCGGAGGCCACCTTCGACTTCCTGCGCGGGCTGGGCGCCGAGCCGGTGGCCTACGGGCCGGGACTGGAGGACCGGGTCCGGGAGATGGCGCCGGACGGGATCACGGCGGCGATAGATCTGTTCGGGCTCGAGACGCTCGAGGCGGCCGTGTCCCTGGGCGTGGCACCGGAGCGGATCACCACCATCGCGGCCGGGCCGACTCCTCCCCACGGGGTACGCGCCAGCTGGGGCGGCGAGGCCGGACCCGAGGAGCTCGTCGCGATCACCGACGCCATCCAGGCCGGGCAGGTGACCGTTCCGATCGCCGCCACCTTCCCCATCGAGGAGATCCACGACGCCGTGGAGCTCCAGGCCAGCCGCCACGCCCACGGGAAGGTCGTGATCGGACTGTCGCGATGAGCGTCATTGCGACGACCGGGCCGCGCGGGGGAGCTTCAGGTCTCGACGATGACGCGGTCCCGGAGGTGGGCCGTTCCGGGCTCGCGCACCCACCCGTACCAACGCGCCCAGCGAGGGTTCACCTCGTAGGCGATCCGGGAGAAGTCCCCATCAGAAAACCACTGTGCCTGTTTCCGACAGGGAACTGCAGGAAAGGACAGCTCCACCAGCGCCTCGCCCACCCGGACGAGGGCGCCCGGGCGCAGGGACGCCCAGTCCACTCCCCGCAGGGTGAAGTTCTCACCGGCGCATCCAGGACTGATCGGGTGCCCGGCAGCCGACAGCTCGTCGATCACCTCGGCGGACCACAGGCACACCGCCTGGAAGGGACGGCCGTGGTGCTTGCCGTCGCGTTGGCGGTCGCCCTCCAAACCTCTGGTCGTGACGGCCGCTCGTGCTACCGGGCGCTTGGGCACGCCCCCATCGGAGACGTTGACCTGCACCACACATCCCTCTGCCGCGGGCCTCGCAGACAGCACCGCCAGCGCCCGGCTGACATCCATCATGTGATGGCTGACGTCATGAGCGTCGTGGATCAGGTAGGCCTCGGCCTGCAGAGTGCGACCGGCGGCGCAGCCGACGTTGGCCCAGGACCGGTCCCCTCGGCGGGCTGTCGCGGCGGTGGCGGCGCCCTCCCGCTCCAGGTCAGCGAGGGTGGAACGCCGATCGAGCACCGCCCAGTTGTCCTCGGTGGCGTCGCCGATGTCGAACTCGACATCGAGCGTGCAGCCGTCCTGGGCCAGAACGGCCTCGACCTCGGTACGGATCGCCGCCGCCGCCAGGGCGGTGTGCAGCCCGTACTCCAGAACCGACCACACCGCCGGGGCAGGCCGCCGATTCAACTCCTCTGAGCTGAACCCCTCGGTGGCGTGGGCCCACCACCAGCCCATCCCCCCGAAGAGCGCAGCCGCATCCTCGCAGCCTCCACCGTGTCGAGTCGAACCCGCACTTCGAGCACCCCTCCGCGGTGGAGCTGTCCACACCCCACAGTGTTCCATGCCGACCCCTCCGGGCCTATCGATTTGCCGGCACTCCGGTCTGACACGACCCGTCAACGACTCGACCGCCGCTGTGCACCCTCATCGCGCCGGGGCCACGGTGGCCGGGCGCTACGGTGGGCCGTGGTCATAGCCGCCCGGCAGCAACGAGACGTCCTGGTCGCCCTGCGCCGATCCCGCCGGGCCCGTCGTATCCAGGACTTCGATCTCTTCGATGCCCTGTACCGGGTGTACGTCACGGCCATCGTGGGTGGAGCGGCGGTGTGGCTTCTCTCGGGTGTGATCGGCGACCAGCGCGTCGGGGCGGCAGCCCTGGCCGCGGTGATCCGCCACGGGCCCCAGGCGGTGGGGATGGTCATCGCCGTGCTCTGGGCGGTGGGGCTCCGTTCGGGAGGACGGGGAGGACCGTTGGTGGTCGAGGCGGCCGAGGTCCGCCACGTGCTCATGGCGCCCCTGGACCGCTCCGTGACCCTGCGCGGACCGGCCGTACGCCAGATCCGCTTCGGTGCCCTGGCTGGTGCCGGGCTGGGGGCCGTGGGCGGCCTGCTGGCCTTCCGACGCCTACCGGGTCATGCGGCCGCATGGGTGGCGGCCGGGGCCGGGGTCGGGGCTCTGGCCGTGGCCGGAGCCTTCGGTCTGGCCCTGATCGTCTCCGGCCGACGTTTGGGCCGGTGGGCCGGCACCGCCCTGGCGGTGGCCGTGGTCGGCTGGTCCACCGGAGACCTGGCGCTGTCAGGGGTCACTTCGCCGACCACCTTCCTGGGCCGGGCGGCTCTGTGGCCTCTACGGTGGAGGCCGACCGGCTTGGTGGGAGCGGCGGTGGCTCTCGGAGTGGTGGCGGCCGGGGTAGCGGGGGTGGGAGGCACGTCCCTCGAGGCGGCAGAACGCCGCTCGACTCTGGTCGGCCAGATCCGCTTCGCGGCCACCCTGCGCGATCTGCGTACCGTCGTGGTGCTGCGCCGTCAGCTGTCGCAGGAGCTTCCGCGCAGCCGGCCGTGGTTCCGCCTGCCGTCGTGGCCCGACTCGGCCGGTTGGCACCGGAGCTGGCACAGCCTTCTGCGCTTCCCGGTACTGCGACTGACCCGTCTCGTGGTTCTCGGCGCAGCTGCCGGGGCGGCCCTGGCAGGAGCCTGGCGGGGTACCACGCCGCTGGTGATAGCGGCCGGTGTGGCGCTCTACGTCGCCGCTCTCGATGCCATGGAGCCGATCGGTCAGGAACTGGACCACCCGGACCGGCGCGACGGCCATCCCCGCCCGGCTGGGATGCTGTACCTCTCACAGATGGGACCGCCACTCGTGCTGATGGGTCTGATCGGGCTGGTCGGCGCAGGGGTCATGGTTGCGCTGGCCGGGACCGGGCCGGCGGCCGAGGCCGGGCTGGTGGACGCCGTTCCTGCCGGCTGGTGCGCCCTGGCCGGGGCCGCCATCAGCGTGATCCAGGGGCCGCCCCCGCTCTTCAGCGACGCCGGCAGCCTGATGCCTCCCGAGATAGCCGGAGCCCGGGCCGTGATCCGGTTGGTGTGGCCCCCGGCGGTCGCGACCGTCGGCGTGCTGCCGGTGCTGGCCGCCCGCCATCTGGCCGCCGGTCGCAGCCCGGCAGGGGTGGTCGGGGGGCTGGCCATCGCGGTGCTGGTGCTGGTGGGGGCCGTGGGCCTGTGGATCCGCCACCAGGAAGCCGTCCACGAGTGGTTCCGCAGCGCCTTCGCCGATGCGTCGGGCCGCCGCCCGGACGGTGGCGAGCGGTAGGTTCGAGCGTCAGTGCCCGCCCTCCCCGCTCTCGCCGCACAACGACTGACCAAGGCGTACGCCGATCTGGTTGCCCTCGAACCGCTCGACCTGGTGGTGCGCCCGGGAGAGCAGGTGGCGCTGGTGGGGCACAACGGTTCGGGGAAGACCACGTTCTTGCGCATGGCAGCCGGTCTGCTGGAACCGACCAGCGGCGAGATCCTCGTCACGGGCGAACCGGCCGGTTCCGTACCGGCCCGAGCCACCCTGTCCTATCTACCTGACAACCCGGTGCTCTACGACGACCTGTCAGTCATCGAGCACATCGAATACACGTGCCGGCTCCACGGCCGCGAGGACTGGGAGGAGGATGCCTTCGACCTGGTCAGCATGTTCGGCCTGGCCGGCCGGGTAGATGACCTGCCGTCGCGCTTCTCCCGCGGCCTGCGCCAGAAGACGGCGATCGTCCTGGCATTCGTCCGTCCCTTCGAAATCCTGCTGATCGACGAGCCGTTCGTAGGGCTCGATCCCCAGGGCCGGGACGCCTTCGTCGGCCTCCTGGAGCGGGCCCAGGCGGGCGGTGCCGCAGTAGTGGTGGCCACCCACCAACTCGACTACGTGTCCCAGGCATCGCGCTGCGTTGCCCTGCGCGACGGGGCGCTGATCTACGACGGCGCCCCCGGCCGGGTCGACGTCGCTGACCTGGTGGGCTGAACCCGTGCGTGACGAACGTCGGGAAGGTACCGGCACCCCCGATCCGCGCCTGGTAGTTGGTGCGAAGTGGCGGCTTCGCGGGGGTTCCCGTCATGATCGTGGCGACTGAGCAGAGACAGGAGGCCACGGGGATGACCATGGAGTCGGTTTCGATCCGCACGCGCGACGGCGAGTGCCCGGCGAATGTGTTCACCCCTGTCGGGGGTGGCAGGCACCCCGCGGTGATCTTCTTCATGGATGGGTTGGGGATCCGGCCGGCTCTGCTCGAGATGGGGCAGCGGCTGGCTGACCACGGCTACGTCGTGCTGGTCCCCGACCTGTTCTACCGGGCTGGAGGCTACGAGCCGCTGGACCCGAAGGCGGTTTTCGCGACCGGGGATGTGAGGAGCGCACTGGCCCATCTCTTCTCCTCCACCGACAACCGCCGGGCCGCCGAGGACACCGAGGCCTTCCTCGACTACCTCAACTCTCGGGAAGACGTAGCTGGGGACAGGGTCGGAACGACCGGCTACTGCATGGGCGGGGCCATATCGCTGACCGCCGCGGGAACATATCCCGACCGCGTCGCCGCCGCGGCGAGCTTTCACGGCGGCAACCTGGCCACCGACTCCGAGCTCAGCCCCCACCTCCTCGCCCCCCGCATGGCGGCTCGGGTCTACGTCGCAGGCGCCGACAACGACAGCTCCTATCCCCCCGAGATGGCAGACAAGCTGGAGCACGCCCTCACCGACGCCGGCGTCGATCACCGTTGCGAGATCTATGAAGGCGCTCTGCACGGTTGGACGATGGCCGACTTCCCCGTCTACAACCGTGCAGCGGCTGAGCGGCACTGGGAGGAGCTGGTCGGCCTCTTCGCCAGCACCCTCACCTGAAGCCGGCCCCCGGCAGAGTCATCCCGGATGGCCACAGCGCGCACGGGGCCGTCGCTATTGGATCCGGGCAGGACCGGCGGTCAGCAAGCGGCCGTTCTGCGGTAGGCCTTAGCGCTCTATTGGGCGGCGCGCTGTCCTGACGGCCGTACCGTAGGCACAGATTTCGGTGAAGTTGCCACCCATCTCGGAAGTGTCGAACCGAAAGGCTACAACGGCGTCAGCCCCCTTGGCCTGAGCCTCCTCAACCATCCGTTGGATGACCTCTTGACGGCTGGCGGCAAGGTTCTTCGTCATGCCCTTCAGCTCGCCCCCCACCAGAGACTTCAGCCCGGAACCGATCTGCGAGCCCACGTTCCGGGATCGGACAGTGAGTCCGAAAACCTCTCCGAGCACCTCCGTGATCTCATGTCCCGGAATGTCATTCATGGTGCTGATCAGCATTCACGCCTCCTTCGATACAACCGGTCGAAAGGTAGCCCCACAGCAAGATGAACAGGGTGCTGCCCCGCGCTCCCAGTGTCGGGCACGGGTTCAAAATGCGGAGCGCGGGTTCTGCGTCCCTAGTCGACAGTGACATAGACATCGCCGTCGCGCACAGCCGATGACAGCGTGTCCAGGCCGCGTGGCCTACGTCCAAGAGCAATCAACGACCGCGACCACTTCGGCACCCGACGTCCGGCAAAGCCGGTCACCCAGTCGAGATTCTCCCCGGTGCAGACGTTGAACCTCGAGTTGTGCCACGGGCACTGCACCACGCCATCCTCGTATCTCAACCCACCGGGACCGCGGGTCAGCGAGAAACCCAGATGCGGGCATCGGTTACGGGCTACATGGACCTCGTCACCCTTGCGCTCGACGATCAGCCCCTGCCCATCGGCCTCAACTGCAGTCAGTCCGCCATCAGGGAACTCGGTCAGCGATCCGACCCGAACCTCAGTGCCCATTTCCCCTCTCCCGTGTCGTCTCGCCGTGCCAGGGAAGCGCTCCTGACGTACGGACGTACTTGCTGGCTCCGCCGAAACTCCCCAGGGACCGGCAAAGAATGCCGCAGCCGCCCCCACGTCGGTGTCGGCGCCTTCACAACGAGGCAGCCTAGATCCGCACCGTCGCCCGGCGCCCGGTAGACAGAACTACAGCGACAGTCGGCGTGGTACCGCAATGGTCGCCGCCCGCTGGATACTCGGCTCCCGCCGGCCCGGGCCTACGGACTCAGGGGCTCGATGACCATCCAACCGCGCCGACGAAGCTCGGCGGCCAGCTGCTCGGCTGGCATGCGGCCCAGCAGCTGCTCCTGGGCGGAGTGGCGCCACTCCTGGGCCTCGACCGGCTTACCTGGATCGGATTCGGCGTCCTCCAGCCGTTCGATGAACTCGTCAGCCTCGTCTCGGGTGAACCTTCCCGCAGCTTGACGTTGATTGAACCCCATCGGGCCCCGCGCGTCTCGAAAATCGCTATGTCCAGCGTTCTGAACGAGCGCAAGCAGCTTCTGGACCTGCCTCGACGACGCCGGGGGACCCGACTGCTGCCCGAACGCCATCTCAGGCGCCCCCATCCGAGCAGACCACGAGCACGACCGGCATGCGACTCACGAACTGAACCCTACCACCTATGGAGAACATACGTTCGATTCATCGGCAGAGCGCCGCCCGTGCTCGGTCTTGGCACGGCACCGTCGGGCAGGGCGCCGGTGCCCCGCAATCTCCCCGGGTCGCCACGGCCGGCCGGCCAGTGAAAGCCGGGGAAGCGGATCAAGCCCCGGGACGGTCACGTTCGTATCGTGGAGCGTCACCGCCGATCACCTCCCAGCTGGCCTTCTGCTCGACATAGATGAGCTGGGCGACCGCAACCCCGGGGTCGTCGTCCAATGTGCCTGCAGGAACCCAGTACAGCCTGCCCTCGGCGCCCAGCATCGGCAATGGGCAGCCGCATCGCTGACAGAACGAGGACTTCCAGCCGTCGGACATCTCGTGCGTGACCACCTGATCGGTCCCGCGCAGCCAGCGAAGGCTTCGGGCCGCGGTGAGGAGGTTGCGGACCTTCCCGGTCGATGAGCGTCGGACGACGCTCGGTCGTCGGAGGTCTTGATGGATGGGTTCGGAGCCCCCGTGGGAACCCCCGATCTGCCTCCGATGAGCGGAAGCTCTTGGTCCATAGTGGACTCAGCACGGAATACACCGTTGATGAGGCCGGGGGGTGGTCAGTCAGCCGGCGTGGCGGCGGTCGGATCGATGGAGATGGCCAGGACTGCTATGTCGTCGTCGGGTGCGTCGCCGGCGATTCTGATGACCTCGTCCAACAGGCGCTCTAGGGGAAGCTGGCGGTGCAGGCGGAGAGCTTCGGCGAGTTGGCCTATGCCCTTGTCGCGTGGCTGGTCTCGCTTTTCGATGAGACCGTCGGTGTAGAGGATCAGGATCGATCCTCGGGTCAGCGGGTGGACGTGGTCGTTGCGGGACAGGCCGATTCCGGCGCCCAAAGGGAGGTCGTTACGGGTCTCGAGAACCTCTACCGTGCCGTCGGCTGAAACCAGGAGTGGAGGTGGGTGGCCAGCGTTGGACCAGCACAGCCTGCGAACGCCTTCGGCCCGAGGTCTCTCGATGCGTGCTAGGACGGCTGTGGCAAGGGTGTCGAGCTTGAGGCCGGACATGGCGCGCTCGACGCGGGCGAGTACCGCTGATGGTGACTCTTGACGGTCCCAGACCAGCGCCCGTAGCAGGCCGCGAAGCTGGCCCATGCTCGCTGCCGCGTTGATGTCATGACCCACCACGTCACCGACCGCGATCATGGTCGCTCCGGAGGACAGCACCACTGCGTCGTACCAGTCACCGCCGACCTGGTCGGCTGCAGTGTTCGGGACATACCGGGCGATGAGATGCAGGTCGTCGGGCTCGGGCAGCTCAGTGAGCATGGCTTCCTGCAGGATTCGAGACACTTCCCGGTCGTGCCTGGCTTGTAGCACCAGTTCCCGGTTACCGCGCGCCAGATCGCGGGTGCGGGCGTAACTGGCGTAAGCCGCTGTGTCTGTCTCGGGCGGCGACGATGATGTCCTGACGCCTTCGTTCTCGGTCACCTCTTCGACGCGATGCAGGATCCACGCCACCTCACCGCCCTCATCGAGGACAGGGATGTTGACCGCAGTGAAGTATCGAAGGGGGAATGACCCGGTCTGCGTGTCGAAGTGCGAGTAGCGCTGCACGTCCGTAACGTCGGGCTTGCCGGAGTGGACCACCTCGAGCAGGGAAGCCCGCAGACTGGGCGGTCCTTGCGGGCCGTGCTCGTCACCGGAACGGGAAGGGAACACCTCGAACAGGTCAGAGCCCACGAGCTCTTCCCTGGATCGCCCCGTCACCGCCAAGTAGGCGTCATTGACGGCTGCGATCACAAGCCCGGGTGTCAGCACCGCGTGTGGCGTCACGCCGGCCCGGAAGACCGCTTCATAGTCGACTCCGTGCTGTGCCGGTTGCCGGCCATGGACCATCATCCGGCCGGTTCCGCTCCATCCTCGGTCCTCCGGTCCATCCCCCAACGGTACAGCCCGGTCGCCGTCATGATCTGTTGCGCCGCTCGGCCGGCCATGGTTTAGCCCTGATCCAAGAAGAGCCGGCACGGCGACGGGCAATCCGCCGGTAGTTCGCAGCTCCTCGGCGACCGATTCGGTTTTGAGCCCGTCCCTGAAAGGCTCATAGGCGCACGGTCGTGTCGGCTGGCTCGCCTTGACACGAGGGCCGCTTCCAGAGGCGTGCCCATGCGACCGTCGAGGTCACTGATCGCCCCCTCGAAGCGCGCCGCGCGCCGTCGGGCGGAAGGAGGCGGTCAATGAACGATGAGCGTGGCCGCACGAACGGGAGTGTCGGGGCAGCTGGTAGATGGGGGCATCCTGGTGGCCGGTGACCGAATGGCCCGGATTCAGGCGGCCATCGAGGCTGGTGACGGGCGCGGCTGCGCCAGCCGGTTGTGCAGCTGAGCACGGATCCGTAGACCGCTCCCTGGTCGGGATGGCCGACACCCTCGTCGACGACTTCGACGTCGTGGACATGCTCACCCGACTCGCCGGCCGCTGCGTCACTGTGCTCGGGGTCTCAGCGGCGGGAGTCATGCTCGCCTCTCCGGCGGGTGACCTGCGTTTGGTGGCCTCCTCGAGCGAGGCAATGCGAGTGCTGGAGCTCCTCGAGATCCAGACCGACGAAGGCCCGTGTCTGGACGCCTTCCGCACCGGTGAGCTGGTCGGACACGAATACCTGCAGGCAGGAGCCGGCCGCTGGCCGCGGTTCTCGATGGTCGCGGTGGAGGCAGACTTCCAGTCCGTGTTCGCGCTCCCGCTACGGCTACGCGAACGGACCGTCGGCGCGTTGAGCCTATTCAGCGTCGAGCGGAATCCGATGTACGAAGAAGATGTCCTCGTCCAGGCGTTCGACGACTTGGCTGCCATCAGCGTCGTACAGCACCGTGCCGCCAGCGAGACCCAACCCATCAACGAGCAACTGGCCGAAGCCCTGACCAGCCGCATCGATCGAGCAAGCCAGAGACGTGATCTTCGAACGTGCCGGCGTCGACACGGCCGAGGCATCCCTCCGGTTACGAAGTCAAGCCCGAGACAACAACCTCCGTCTCACCGCGGTCGCCCAAGCCGCGATCGACGGCCCCCTCGGCCCGCGAGCATGGCAAACCACCTCTTGACCTCCCCCGGTGCTCGCCCCGGTGGTCACGCGGGGGCGGTATGGGCGGCTTCTAGGAGCCGGGACCGCGCGGCGCGAACGCTGATCTCTCCCCCCCGTCCGGCGATCAGGCCTGCCGCCGCCTCGAGAGCCGGGACTTCAATCTGGCCCACGCCGCCGCCCCCGGAGCCGGGCTCTCCACGCTCGCCGCCGGGCTGCGGCCAACCGCAGCCACAGGGGCGGCCCTAACCGAGATCGGCCCAGACTCGGCGGAACCCCAGGATACCTTCCACGCGGCGCCGTTCATCCGGAAGTCCTCGGTGTGGGTGAAACACAGCTGGATTGGACCTGGCAGGTCTTCTCTACGCACTGACGCGGCCGCCTGACGATCACAGTCGTCCACCTGGCACATCACCGGCGATTGGATGGTCACCGTGCCGGCTCAGACGATCCGCCGCCGGACCCCTTCCTTCTCCTTCTTCTCGCGTCGCTTCTCTTTGAGCGACTTCGACGGCTTCTTGGACATAGCCTTGCGGGGAGACTTGTCTGCCATGTCTGCCCCCTTCCGTTGGGGCCACACTACATCCCGCAGCGGCGATCAGCGCCCAGTTCCGGGCTTCCAGGTCCCAGCGGAGCCGCTGGGGCCTGCGCCGCCGCGCCGGCCTTCGCCCTCGCTCAGGCGGATGACCCGGTCGGCGACATAGGCGTCGAGATTCAGATAGGGATTTCGGGTCCGGCAGGCGGGGGGAACAGCAGGAAGTCGCATCGACGCACTCGCATCAGGCTGGCGGTTCCACCCGGATGTTTCCGAGACACGATCCACAGACCCAGCCTTCGGATGAGACCAACGGAGGGAGGCCAATGGTGGTCATGTAAGTCTCGTGGCACATGATGCAGGTGATTGGCGGGTTCGAACGACCAGTCCCAACCGTGGCGCGCGTTCCGGAGCCGCCCGACGACGGGAGGGTTGCGAGGGGTGGACGGGACTTGGCACGGAAGCATCGCCGATCTGCCCTCGAAGCCGAGGGGGGCAGTCGTTCCAGATGACGATACGGCCGCTACACCCTCCGCGACTCCAACCCTGCCAAGTGGGTTCGATGCCCGCATTCGCCGTGGGACCTGCCGGAGATCCCGGGGTATCACGACAGAGCGCGCCCGGATCTGCTCCGCAGAGCCGATCGGAGGCCGGTGTGGAGATCCCGGGGGCTGAGCGGCTTCACGAGGTATCCGTCCGCGCCGCGGGCTAACGCGTCCCGTTTCGTAGTCGCGTCACCGTGGAACGAGCAGACGATGATCGCCAAGGCCGGGAAGTCGTCTCTCAGGACGCTGATCGTGTCCAGGCCTTGGGCGACAGGAAGTTGAACCTCGAGCACAACGGCGTCAGCCCCGAGTCGGGCGACCGCCTCCAGCGCGCGAACGGGGCCGTCCGCGTATCCGACCACAGTCACATCTCGATCCTGCTCCACGATGTGGGCGGTGAGTTGCCGACGCTGATCGTAGCTGTCGATCACCAGGACTCGCACCCCGACGTCGACACCTGAGGCGAGATCCGTCTCGACCTCGCCGTGCTTGGTAGTCAACTGGGTTCCCATGGGAACCGCCGATCTCCTCGGCTGACCGAGGCACCGTCGCCCAGGATGGACAACACCGGCCACACTACCCCTCCAGAGCTACAACCCAGGAAGGGACCTACGGCAGGTCGCCAAGCGCCGGCCATTTCGGTCGATGAGGTATGAAGTCCTGTTCCTTTTTCCAGGCTCCCCGTCGAATCATGAACGGAGGGGTTGTCGGCTACCAACTCGTCGAGAGGCCAATATGGTGGGATGACCACCTGGGAATACCTGATCGTGGAGCTTCCCAGCTTCGAGAAACCCACCCACGTGCCTGGCGCGTCCCACGCGGTGCACGCCCTCAATACTGAAGGGGGGAGGGGATGGGAGGCGGTCGGCTTGACCCCGCTGGCCGACGGAAAGGTCGTGGTGCTGCTGAAACGGCCGCAACCGACCTAATCGAGACCGTCGGTGTAGAGGATTGTCCTGTAGCTGCAATAGGTGATCCGCCCGATTAGCGGACGGGCTCGGTCCCTTAGGTCGCGTCTTGTACGGCGAGCCGACGACGGTTCTCCGGCTTGCCGTATGGTGCGGGTTGCCGGCTCTGACGGCCGGCAGAGCCGACCGTCCTGCTAGCTATTTTTTTGAGCCGGTGTGATGATCTCCGAGCAGCTTGTCGCGACATGGTTCGCAAAGCCACCAGTCCTCGAGTGCCGTCGTCTGTCGAGCCGGGTCGGCAGAGGAGAACTGACGGCAGCGCCCGCACTGTCGATCTCGCGGCGCCGAAGCGGGATCGCCGTGCACGGGTCGAGCATCTAGCCGAGGGCCATAATCGGTCCCAACCGCCATGTTGAGCCTCATGAGGTCGCTGTCGGCGATCTGGCTGGTTGTTCGAATGGCGACGGTAGTGTCAGTCGCGGTGTCTCGCACTACGAAACGCTTGCGGTTTCCCCATAGCACCGACTGGACCTGATACCGGCGTGCGGGCTCGATAGAGGCCGCTGGCAGCGTGGGTGGAGTGGTGGGACCGGGTGGTGCCGTTGAAGCGGTGGGAGTGACAGTGAGCATGACAGCCTCCTCTGAATCCGCGAAGAGGCGTCGAGCCCGTTCCAAGGCGACTGACCGATCCGGTCGTCCTGCCAAACCAGGCGTCCCTTCCCAGGGCAATATCTGATGCTACACCACCATTCCCTTCGCAGTGGTCGCAGTGGTCGCAGTGGTCGCAGTGGTCGCAGTGGTCGCAGTGGTCGCAGTGGTCGCAGTGGGCA
This sequence comes from Actinomycetes bacterium, assembly GCA_021816565.1. The sequence continues at coordinate 9,158 of JAKAXN010000008.1, read as the reverse complement.
TCTTGGGATTCGTCCAGCCCGAGATCATCGCCAACCACGGTGATGGTCGGGCGCCGTCGACCCAGTCTGTTCTCTGAGCCGGCACGTGCATTGGTTACCCAAATGGCCGAAGGAGCGCATGCCCCGAGGTCGTCGACCAGCAGGTACTGCGGCTCCAAGGCGAGGGCCAACCGTACGCCCGCATCAGCCGACAATTGGGGCTTGACCGGGGCGCCGAGGCCCAGCAGGCATTTTTGCGGCCTTGGGCCGGCTACCCGCCTCAGACGCCAGACAAGTCCGAGCGGAAGAGCTGTCGCGCCTGGACCGCTTGGCGGCGCGGGTTCGTGGCGACGCCGGGCAGAACGATATAGGCCGGACGCGGCGGTTGAAGACGATCGAGCGAATGCCGATCCAGATCAACCAAGGGCGGCTGGAGGTCGCCCCGGACATCGTGACGGGCGTCGACACCCGGCCGAAGCCGCACAGGGCATCCCGGCTGGGGCGGCCGTGCGACTGAGCAGTCACGGATCCCGGGGCGGTCCACGGCCCCACCGCCGGCAGAGTACCTTCGTCCACCGCTTCAGTCCCTCCGGGCAAATTGCCGGGCTGACAGGCCGAAGCGAGTACGGTGGCGGGTGTTGTTCGCGTCGAACGACAGCCGCCCTTGGCATCGAGGGCAGATCGGCGGTTTCCAATGGAAACCCCTGCCACATCAGTCGCCTCTGCTGGCACCATGATCGCTCCTAAACGTGCCGTCATGATCGACGATCCGATCCGGGCGATCACCCACCTTGCTGGAACTGGCCCGGAAGCTCTGGCCCACCCATCGCAGGCGGCCCGTGCCAAGCGCGGACAACGAAGGCGCACCAGGCTGGTGCCGGTCGATCGGCCGGTTCCCGAGCAGGCTCCGGTCACCTGCTCGACGTGTCGGATGACCTTCCTACCATCGGCCATACCCCCCGCTTGGACTTCGTCTGAAGGCTGGATCTGCGACATCTGCCAGAAGGCCCTCAGATAAAGCGTAAACAGCACCAGGCCAGGTCGAGCACGCGAAATCTGATGTCCTGCGGTCGAGGAGGATTCCGCGGTCTATGCCGAGCCGGTGACGATCCCAGGCTGGGGAGTCCATCACGTCCGTATTCCGACCGTGGTGTTGCTGGTGGCTAGCGGTTCTCATCCTTCACCTGCGGACGGGGACTCGTGGGCGCCACCACGGCTGCACGTGAGCGACGCCGAGAGCCGGGTTGGCGTCTGGCCGCTGGCCCGTTGGGGCCGGATTCTCGACCGCGTTGAACTCCGCCAAGCCGCCCTTGGTCTGAAGTTCTGGGGACCTCCACTGTGGCTGGAAGTGACGATGACTGGTCCGGACTCCGACCGATGGCCAGCCAACCCCGAAGGAAACGACTCGTGGAATTGGCTGAGCACCGAAGCCTGTTTCGAGGCGGAACGGTTGTTGGTCCAGGGCGCGGATGACGACCAGTTGGTGGAGGCGGTCGGTCGCTACACCGTCGAGAATCTGATCCTCAACGCAGTCCACGAGATCGGCGAATGGCTCCGCTTCGACGGTCGACGGGTCTTCCCTGCCCACCCTTCGTCCCAGGGTTCGCCAGCGGCCTCCGACGGGCAGGGCAACGGTTCGGTGCAGCTGCGGGTGACCTTCAGATCTCCGGCCCCGCCGATACCGGCCGTCCGGGCAGGCCAACCTGTCTACGACGGGAGCGCTCAGGGTCAGCTACGACGACTAAGGGAGGTTGTCGGCCCTTCGAGGTTCACGTATCTGCCTGGCACCGCGGTCCGGTATCACGCCGCCGGGCCGGTCATCCAGCTCCATTCCAATGGCGCGCCGACGACGGGCTGGCGGTCCATGTGGTCGCCCGTCACGCTCGATGCGGTACGAAATGGCGCCGACGCAGAGACGCTGATCGGCGCCGTCCAACGCGACGTTCATGGCGCCGTCGTCGCCTGGGAGGCGGACCGCATCTGCCGGGCCTTCTACATTGACCGCCGACGCCCCTGGCGGCTCGCTGCCCCAGAGTCCCTGGGCGCAGAACCTGCCGCCGACGATGAGGAGGTCGACGACATCCTCGCTTTGACGATCGACTACTTGGACCCCGAGGAGATCGACGCATAGCGCGGCTACTGCGGAGGGAGAGAGGCGCCCCGTAATTGCACCGCTAATGGCGCCATACACGACGGCCCGTGCACGAGGGCACGCTCGCCGCTGCGTCGACCCCATTGCAGGCCGGTCAACCATCGGTGAACCACGGCCGGGCGCCTGCTCATCAGATCGTGATTGAGCCGGCGGCACGCACGGCCAATGCGCGGTTGTGCACGGCCGCTACGTCTTCGATGCTCGGCGCGCCGCGAGCTTCGCCGCCTTGCGCCGCTTGCGCTCGGCGATGTCGCTACGGGCGTCATGCGCTTCCGATGGCGCCAGCTCGGCCCTCAGGCGGTTCCAGGCCTCCACGCGGCCCGACTGGAGCCGCCCGTCGGCGAGTGCGGCTTCGATAGCGCATCCCGACTCGCCTGAGTGAGAGCAATTCGGGTACCCGCAGTCGGCGGCCAGCGTTTCGAGATCGCCGAACGCCTGTTCCACCCCGGCGCCCGCTCCGAGCACCGAAAGCGCCCGCATTCCTGGAGTGTCGATAAGAAGACCGCCTTGGGGAAGCACGACCAGCTCACGGTGAGTTGTCGTGTGGCGTCCGCTGCCGTCGCCACGTACCGCACCGGTCGCCAGGATCTCAGCACCTGCCAGCAGGTTGGCCAATGTCGACTTTCCTGCCCCGGACAGGCCCAGCAGCGCCACGGTGCGACCCGGGATGAGATACGGCTCCAATGCGAGCACACCGTCACCAGTCCTCGAACTGACGGCCACGACGCTGACTTCTCCGGCCACTGTCCTGGCCGCATTCAAGGTGTCGTTCACGTCGTGTAACGGGACTGCGTCGCACTTGGTGATGACCACTACGGGAGTGGCCCCGCTCTGCCACGCCAGGGCCAGGAATCGCTCGAGATGGCGAGGGCTAAGGCTTCCGTCGAGTGCGTCGCAGACGAACACCGTGTCGATATTCGCGGCCACGACCCTCGCGCCTGCCCCCTTCGCAGGACGAGCTCGGCGGACTGCGGCACGACGAGGAAGCACGGCCGCGATTCGCGCCGTCCTGTCGGCCGCGGATCCTGCGACTCCGACCCAGTCGCCGACCGCCACCTCGACGTCGCGTTCCGTGACGATCCGGATCTCGGCCGACCCTGTCATGGCAGTGCACGCGCCGCGGTCCACCCTCGACACGCGGGCCGGCCACAGGACCGGATCTCCCAGATCGGCCAGCGCAGAGATCCAGCGGTGATCCCATCCGAGAGCGGTCAGGCCCGAAAAGGCCGAGGTGGCGGGCACGGTGAACTCCTTCCCGATCCGATAAGGACCATTCTCCCACCGTTCTAGCCCCCACCCGCCGCAGGGCTCCTCTCGCGCGCTCTGGAGTTGGGGGTTACCGGGTGTAAGCCGCGAAGCCCTCGGCATCGGGGGGCGGCGACGGCGAGTTTGCGGGCGAGGTCGGAGCCGTGTGCCTGCTCAACCCAACCGACTGGCCCGAACCGTTCGGAATGGTCATGGTCGAGGCGTTGGCCTGCGGCACCCCGTCGTGGCGACACATATGGCTGCGGCCCCCGAAATCGTCGACGACGGGGTTACCGGCTTCGTCCGCTCCACAGATAAGGATCTCGCTTGGGCTGTCCAGGCATCCAAATATCCTCGATCGTGGCGCATGTCGAGCCGCCGTTACCGGGCACTTCTCCGCCGAGCGCATGGTCGCAGAACATGTTGCTTTGTATGAGCAGGAACTCGCCGACTCGACTCTGCCTCTCGTGGCCTAAGGCCCATTGGTGCCCTGCCAGTCGAACCGCCACCCCAGATACTCCACAGGACGTGCGCCGCGACCGCCTGTATGTCCTGTCTCCAAAGCCCGATCGGCGATCGACTCGAAACGCCGGGTCCGAGGCGACCCCTCGGCGGGCGAGGGAGCTGCACATTGTGCTCGCTCTGGCGTGAATGGCGTCCGAAGGCCTTGGGAGTGCCGAAGCTGATGTGGCGCCTTAGTCACGCGCTGTTACGTGACTGGGGATTGTGCGTTCCGGCGAGCACCTGTAGACGACTATTCCGAATCCCCCGGTCGGTGGCCTTCTTCTTCTTCAGTCGCGGGCTTGGCTGTCTCGGGCGCGTGATCTCCCGGTCGATGGTTGCCTGCTCGCTATCGGTTCGCGCCCGTTCTCTACCGAGATGTGCCTGCGAGCGGTCGATCTCTTGCCGATGAGCACCACTCGACGAGCGTGACGAGACCGGCGTACCGTTGAGGTCACTCCAAAAGCTCCAGCCCTAAAGGCTCTTCTCTCGCCCCATCGTTCGTCGATCCGGTCTTGAAGAACGCCGCGTCGACAGCGTCGAGGAGGGGGTTCGAAACCGGGTCAAACCGGTGGTCCGCTGATCGTGCTCCCGTCCCGGCCGACGGTACAGGGCCGACGGTCAGGTAGCAGCCACGATGGCCGCCGCAACCGAGGCAGGGTCGAGCGGCGGGTCGAGCGAGGTGACGCCGAGCGGGGAAAGGGCGTCGACCACGGCGTTGACCACTGCCGGCGGAGAGCCGATAGCCCCACCCTCGCCCATCCCTTTGTAGCCGCCGGCATTGGTGGGGGCAGGGGTCTCGATGTGGCCGTACTCGATGATCGGCACCTCCGCCGCGGTCGGCAGCAGGTAGTCCACGAAGGTGGTGGCAGTCGGGTTGCCGGCCTCGTCGTAGGGCATGTGCTCGTAGAGCACTCCCCCGATGCCTTGGACCACTCCTCCGGCGATTTGCCCCTCCACCACCGTGGGGTTGATCATCACCCCGCAGTCCTCCGACACCACGAACCGGTGGACGGTGACAGTCCCCGTGAGTGGGTCCACCCCGACCTCACACGCATGGCAGGAGTTGGACCACGTGAAGGGCGCATCAGGGGTGAATCGGGCGCTGGCCTCCAGGCCCATCGTCGTATCGGGAGGGAGCCGGTCCGGGGCAATGTAGGCCGCCCGGGCGATCTCTTCGAGCTCCACCCCCCTCGACGGGGTGCCGGCCACGTGCACCCGACCGCAGTCGATCTCCAGATCCTCGACCGCGGCCTCCAGGAAGTGGGCGGCGATGTGCAGCACCTTCTCCCGGACCTGGGCGGCCGCCTCGGTGGCGGCCCCGCTGACCAGCACGGCGCTGCGGCTGCCGCCGGTCCCAGGACCGTAGGGGGTGACGTCGGTGTCGCCCTGCACGGCTACGACCCGGTCGATGTCCACGCCGAGGCGGTCGGCGACCACCTGGGCCACCGTGGTCTCGACGCTCTGGCCGTGGCTGGCGCTGCTCGTGACCACCCGGACCTGGCCGTTGAGGCTGATGGTCACGGTGGCCCCCTCGCTGGCCAGGCTGCCCACCGCCAGCCCGGACGGCTCCACGTAGAGGCTGAGGCCGATGCCCCGCCAGGAGCCGGAGGCGCCGGCGCCCTCGGCCCGGAGCTTGTCGTAGCCGATCATCTCCGCAGCCTGTTCCAACGACGCCTCGATGGACACCCCGTCGTAGACCATGCCGGCGGCGGTGGTGTAGGGGAGGTCGGAGTCACGGATCACGTTCCGGCGGCGTAGCTCCAGCGGGTCGAGACCGATGGTGCGGGCGATGACGTCCATCATCTGCTCGCGCACCATGGTCTCCATCATCCACGGTCCCCGGTAGGAGGCCCGGCCGCAGGTGTTGGTGTAGACGGACCGGCCCCGGAAGGCCACCTTGGGGATGCGGTACGGTCCGGTGATCAGGGCCCCGACGAAGCCGATGGCGCTCGACCCGGCCGCCGGGAAGGCTCCGGCGTTCTCCACCAGGTCGCAGCGCAGGGCCAGCACCCGGCCCTCGCTGTCCACAGCGGCGCTCACGGTCATCCGGTCGTCACGGGCGTGTAGCCCGGACATGAGGTTCTCCCGCCGGTCCTCTATCCAGCGGACCGGCCGGCCGGCCAAGCGGGCGGCGACGACCGCTCCGATCTCCTCGGGGATCATGAACATCTTCTGCCCGAAGCCGCCACCGACGTCGCCCATCAGCACCCGCACCCGGTTCTCGTCCACCCCGAGAGCCCGCGACAGGAACGTCCGGACCCCGTGGTGGCCCTGGGTGGAGCAGCGGACCTCGAGGGTCCCCGCCCAGGCGTCCCACTCGGCGATGATCCCGCGCGTCTCCATGGGCACGCACAGGTAGCGCTGCTGGTCGAAGGTGTGAGTCACCACGTGGGCGGCCCCGGCGAAGACGGCCTCGAGCTCCGGGTCCTCGCCGGAGGAGATCTCGGCCGCCACGTTGGAAGCCGTGCCCGGGTGCACCAGCAAGGCGCCGTCGCGCAGGGCGTCCTCCACGCTGACCACGGCCTGTTCCGGCTCGATGTCCACCTCGACCAGCTCACAGGCGTCCTCGGCGATGTAGCGGGACTCGGCCAGGACCACCGCTATGGGCTCGCCGACGAAGCGCACGTCGCCGTCGGCCAGGATCCGGAACGGATCGGTGTGGCCGCCGGGGCCCTCGTAGTCGACCCACACCTCGCCCACCTGCCCGTTGATATCGGCAGCGGTGTACACCGCCGCCACGCCGGGCAACGCCCGGGCCGAGGTCGTGTCGATGCCGGTGATCCGGCCCCGGGCGGCGTTGGAGCGGACGAACGCTGCGTGCAGGCACCCAGCCACCGCCACATCGTCCACGTAGCGGCCGTGGCCGGTGACAAGACGGGCGTCCTCACGCCGTTCGACCCGCTGCCCGACGAACCGGCGGCCGGCCGCCGCTCCCTGGAGCCCGCTCACGCTGCGCCCTCCCCGGTCCCGCCGGCCATGGCGGCCGCGGCGCTCTGGACGGCCGCGATTATTCCCTGATAGCCGGTGCAGCGGCACAGGTTGCCGCTCAGGCCGTCTCGAATCTCCTCCAGCGTGGGATCCGGGTGGTCCGCAAGGAAGGCGGTCACGCTGACCACGAACCCCGGGGTGCAGAACCCGCACTGCAGGCCGTGGCAGGAGCGAAACGCGGCCTGCACCGGGGACAGGTTCCCATCCACGGGGGTCAGTCCCTCGACGGTCACCACCTCCCGGCCCTCCACCTGCACCGCGTAGATCAGGCACGCCCGCACCGCCCGGCCGTCGAGCAGCACGGTGCACGCCCCGCACACCCCGTGCTCGCAGCCGAGATGGGTGCCGGTGAGGCCGCAGTCCTCCCGGAGGAAATCGGCCAGCGTGCGGCGGGGTTCGACCATCGCCATCCGGGTGGCGCCGTTGACCGTCACCGAGACGGTCCGGGATTCAGGCATCGAGGTCCTCCAGGGCTGCTTGCCATGCTCCTGCGGCCATGGCTGCGCCTACGCGGCGGCGGTACCAGGACGGGGCGTGGAGGTCGTCGGGGGGATCATCGAGACCGTCCAGGGCCAGCTGGCCGATCTGGGAGGCGTCCAGCTCGCCGGGGGCGGTGCCGGTGAGTGCGGCCTCGGCGGCCTGGCCCCGCAGCGGGGTGGGTCCCATGCCGAACAGCGCCAGGCGGGCCCGGTCGATGCGGCCACGGTCGTCCAGACCGACGGCGGCCACCGCACCGGCCAGAGCGAAATCCCCGTGCCGGCGGGCCATCTCCCGTACTCCGAACCCGCACCGTCCGTCCCACACCGGAAACCGGGCGGCTAGGAGCAGCTCGTCCGGGGCCAGCGCGGTCTCCCACACCCCCTGGAAGAAGTCCGGGGCGGCCACGGTGCGCGACCCACCGGGGCCGCGGATCTCCATCTCCGCGTCGAGGGCCAGGGCCACCGCCGGGTACTCGGCGGCGGGGTCGGCGTGGGCCAGGGATCCCCCCAGCGTCCCCCGGTTGCGGATCTGGAAATGCCCGATGTAGGGCGAGACTCTGCTCACGAGCGGCGCCCCCGAGGCCACCTCGGGATGATGCTCCACGGCCACGTCCGGGGCGGCCGCCCCGACCCGTACGTAGCCGTCCTGGCGGCGGATGTCGCACAGTTCGGAGATGCCGTTGATGTCGACCAGGTGCGGGAAGACCGCCAGGCGCATAGCCAGCATGGGGGCCAGGCTCTGCCCGCCGGCCAGGACTTTGGCGTCGTCGCCCAGCTCGGCCAGGAGGTCGACGGCCTCGTCGACGGTAGTCGGGGCGTGGTGATCGAAGGGGGCCGGTTTCACGGATCCCTCAGGCCCAACTCAGCGGGAGGCTGAGCAGGGAGATCTGCCCGCCGTGGGCCATCGGGGTCTCCTCGGAGCCCAGGCGGTAATCGGGGATGAGCTGGTGCCACTCCCGGATAGCCGTCTGGAGCATCTCGCGAGCCAGGTGCGAGCCCATGCAGCGGTGCTCGCTCGCGCCGAAGGCGATGTGGCGGTTGGGGAACCGGTCGATGATTACCTGATCGGCGTCGGGGAACTGTCGCGAGTCCCGGGTGGCGGCGGGAATGGTGAGCATCACCATGTCGCCCTTTCTCATGGGGCAGCCGTGGAAGTCGACGTCGCGGGTCAGCTTCCGGGCCATGGGCACGATCGGGTAGGCGCGGAGGAACTCCTCCACCGCGCTCGGAACCAGTTCCGGCTCGGCCAGCAGCCGCTTGCGGTCCTCGGGGTGGGTGGCCAGGTGGTAGAAGCACCATCCGAGTTGGCTCTTGGTGGTGTCCAGGCTGCCGATGGTCAGCGTGACCATGATGTCGAGGATGTCGCGGTCAGGCAGCGGCTCCCCATCGAGGTGGCAGCGGGCCATGTGGGACACGAAGTCGACAGCGGGGTCCCGGGGGGACCGGCGGCGGTCGGCCAGGGTTTCCTCCCAGTACCTCGACATGTCCGCCTATGCCGCAGTCATCTTCTGCACGTCCTCCTCCGACCCGGACGTGGCGCCCGACAACCGACGCACGCACGACACGAAGAAGTCGGCGTCCTCCTGGCCTATGCCCATCGTCAGGAGGAACACCCGGACCGGGAAGCGGTCCCCGAAGGTAGTGGTGAAGTCGGTGCGACCATCTGCGACAAGGGGCTCGATGCACTCGCGGGCGATCTGGCGGATGGTGGGGGCGTAGCGCCTGACGGCGGCCGGGGCGAACCAGGCGTTCATCAGGTGCCGGTACTTCATGTGCTGCGGCGGCTCCGAGTACGACGGCAGAAACCGGTA
>JAKAXN010000316.1 GCA_021816565.1 Actinomycetes bacterium | reverse complement strand
ATGCGGCTACGGCTTGGGAGAGAGCGTCGAGCTCACGGCACATGGCATCACACCCCGGGAAGGGACCGAAAACAACACCAGGCCGGCTCGCAACCGACGATCCACGCCCCCCAACAGAGGGGAACACACGTTCGAGAGTATCAAAGGTGCAAACGGGCGTCAAGGATGGATTGGCGAATCCGAGACGCCCAACGGCAGATCAATGAGATCTCAATTGATACACAAGGCCGCCGGTCCAAACCCCCCCAAACCCGGACCGACCTCCCCGAAGGGCGCAACCTGGAGATTGGAATCTTCCTATCCTCCGGTCATGTCGGCACCGCCGGCGAGAAGCTTTAGCCGAAGGGGCAGAAGGGCCAGTAACGATGCGTGGTATCGGGCATTTGCGAAAGCAACCGGACACAGAGTTGGCGCAGCTGGAGCGTCCTACGGTGGACCTCGACCGGCTGGCTGATCAGACGGAGCAGCGGCTGGAGTCCCTCCGAGCCGTGGCTGGCGAGCAGAGGGAGGCCGCCCGGGAACTGATCCGGGCCCTCGGCCAGGCCCTGGCCGCCATGGACCGGGCCTGGGAAGAATTCGACGAGCGGCTCGGCGGGGCCGAAACCAGGGCGGAGACTGAAGCCATCTCCCTTTGACGGTCACCGACCCGGTCGTCGAGACCGGTGTTGACGCCTCGATCGGCGCCGTCCGCCGACTGAGCGAGGATCTGGCTCGGCGCACCCGGGCCGCGGCCACCGCCATAGCGGAGCTGGTGGTCGACCCGGCCGACCCGGCCGGCCAGGTTCCCCCCCGCCCGGCCGGCCGGGTCACCACCGGCCCGGCGGCCGTAACCGGCCCGGTCGGCCGGCTGGTCCCGGTGCTCGGCTTGTGGAGTGAACTGGCCCTGCGGGCCTCCACCCTGGCGGCCGCCGCGGCCGCTGCGTGGTTCTGGCTGTGGTGGGTGTCGGCCGGGGCTGGGGCCTGGAGCGCCCTGACCATCACCGGCACGGTGATCCTGGGGTGGATCTTCGCCATGCCGTTCTACTTCCTGTTCTTCGCGTGCCGCATGACCCGCACCGACCCGGCCACCCCCGTCCCGGACCTGCGGGTGGCGATGGTGGTCACCAAAGCGCCGGCCGAGCCGTGGCCGGTCGTGGTGCGCACCCTGGAGGCCATGCTGGTCCAGGAGGGGGTGGCCAGGGGAGTGCTGGCCCGGGCCGGGATCGCCGGGGAAGGCGAGGGCTACGACGTGTGGCTGGCCGACGAGAGCCCCGACGCCGAGACCCTGCGCTGGTGCCTCGAGCGGGGGGTGCGGGTGGCCAGCCGGCGCGCCGAAGCGGACTACCAGAGGGTGGAATGGCCCCGGCGGACCCGTTCCAAGGAGGGCAACCTGGCCTTCTTCTACGATCGGGTCGGCTACGACGCCTACGACGTGGTGGTCCAACTCGACGCCGACCACGTCCCGGCCCGGGACTACCTGGCCGCCATGCTGAGGCCCTTCGCCGATCCCCGGGTGGGATACGTGGCGGCGCCCAGCATCTGCGACGCCAACCAGGACGAGGGCTGGACGGTCCGGGGCCGGCTCTACAAGGAGGCCACCCTGCACGGGCCGGCCCAGGCCGGGGCCAACGGGGGCTGGGCGCCGTTGTGCATCGGCTCCCACTACGCGGTGCGAACCGAGGCGCTGCGCCGGGCCGGCGGTCTGGGCCCCGAGCTGGCCGAGGACTACGCCACCACCTTGTGGATCCAGTCGGCCGGCTGGGACGGGGTGTTCGCCCTCGACGCCGAGGCCCACGGGGACGGCCCGGAGAGCTTCGACGAGATGACCACCCAGGAGATCCAGTGGGCCCGCAGCCTGGGCACCATCGCCGCCCGGTGGGCCCCCGGACGCCTCGGGCGCCTGGGCTGGAGGGCCCAGCTCCACATGGCTTTCGCCCTGGCCTTCTACCCCCTCCAGGGGGTGATGCTGACGGTGGCCACCGCCCTGCCGGTCATCGCTCTCCTCACCGGCCGCAGCTGGGGCAACACCAGCTTCCTCAGCTTCTACGTCCACCTCTGGCCCTTCACCGCTGCGACCCTGGTGTCGGTGACGGTGCTCCGCCGCTCCGGGGTGCTGCGCCCGGCCGGGGCCAAGCTGTTCTCCTGGGAGGTGTCGCTGTTCCAGATGACCCGCTGGGTCTGGAACCTGCACGCCTTCGTGCAGGGCGTCCGGGCCGGCCGGCGCCGCCGCACCCGGCCCTTCAAGGTCACCCCCAAGGGCAGCTCGGAGCTCAAGAACCTCTCGGCCCGATACCTGCTGCCGACCCTGGTCCTGGCCGTTTTGCCGGCCGCCGCCCTGGCCGCCCGGGGGGCTGGCCCGGTGCCGCTCGGCCCGGCCATCCTCGGCTCGTTCGAGTCGGCCGTCTACCTGGTCGCGGCCACGGCCGTGGTGGGCCTGCACATCCATCAGAACGCCCGGCGCCGCCGCAGGCTGGCCGCCTCGGGTCAGGGCCGACCCCGGCTGGTCCGCTGGTCCACCGGAGGATCGGCCATCGTCGCCGTGCTCGCCGCCGCCCTCCTGATAGCCGCCGCCATCGCCATCGCCGCGGTCGCGCCTCTTCGCTGAATGAACCATCCCGTCGTAGCCCAGAAGGAGAACACACCATGACCGTCCAGGGAGGAACCGGAACAGGCGTGGGCCTCGTCACCGTGCTGCTGGGAGGGGCCACCGGCACGGCCGCCGTCGCCGACCCGGGCACCGCCGCCAACCTGGCGTCGGCGCCGATCGCCGCAGTGGCCCACCCGGCCCAGGCCGCCAGCCAGATCCCCGCGGTCCTGGCCTTCACCGGGGCCAGCGACGTCGGTCTCCTGATCGCCCTCGCCTCGATCCTGCTGCTGGCCGGGTTGCTCATGATCGGCCTGGCCGCCCGCCACCGCAGGAGCACCGGGGACGGGGCCGGTGGGGGACTGCCAGCCGGAACGTGACACAGTGGTCGGGTCGTGAGCGCCGCCGTCACCCCCGAACCCGACCCCCGGGATGCGGCCGACCGGGCCGGGGTGGTCACCCGGGAGCTGGCCGGCCTGGACGAGCTGGCCCTGGTGGACGGGCTGTTCGCCGGCATCTGGGGCCCGGCCGGGGGGCAGGTCGGCATGCCGGTCAACCTCCTCCAGGCCCTGGTCCACTCCGGTAACTACGTGGCCGGGGCCTGGAGGGGCTCCACCCTGGTGGCCGCCGCGGTGGCCTTCCTCGGCACCCACGACGGCGCGGCCGAGCTGCACTCGCACGTGGCCGGGGTGGCCCGCTCCGAGCAGGGGACCGGGGTCGGCCTGGCCCTCAAGCTGCACCAGCGCGACTGGGCCCGGGCCCGGGGCATCGCCACCGTCACCTGGACCTACGACCCACTGATCCGGCGCAACGGCTGGTTCAACCTGGTCACCCTGGGCGCCACCGCCACCGACTACTTCCCGGACTTCTACGGGCCGATGGTCGACGAGCTCAACGGCACCGACGAGACGGACCGGTGCCTGGTGCGCTGGGCCACGGCCGGTCCCTTTTCCCGATCCGCCCCGGCCGCCCCCGGCGCCGCCGTGGTCGACTCCGGGACCATGCTCGAAGCCGGGCCCGGCGGGGAACCCCGCATCCTGGACCGGGAGCCCGACGGCCGGCCGCTGCTCTGCCCCCTGCCCCCCGACGTGGTGGCCCTGCGCCGCAGCGACCCGGCGCTGGCCCGGCAGTGGCGGCTGGCCCTGCGCGACACCATGGGCCGGGCCATGGCCGCCGGCTACCGGGCCACAGCCATGACCGGCGCCGGGGCCTACCTCCTGGAGAGGAGCGGCGGGTGAGGATCGACCGGGTGGTGCTGAGGCGCCTGCGGCTGCCGCTGGTCACGCCGTTCCGCACGTCGTTCGGCACCGAGACCGAGCGGGACGTGCTGGTGGTGGAGGTGGAGGGGCCCGACGGCCGGGGCTGGGGTGAGTGCGTGGCCATGACCGAGCCGCTGTACTCCTCGGAGTACGTGGAGGGCGCCCACGCGGTGACCCGGGCCCACCTGCTGCCCCGCCTGGCGGCCGCCGGGCCCGACGTGGCCGCCGAAGAGGTGGCATCGGTACTGGCGCCGGTGCGGGGGCACCCCATGGCCAAGGCGGCCTTGGAGATGGCGGTGCTCGACGGGGAGCTGCGCAGCCAGGGACGGTCGCTGGCCGCCTACCTCGGGGCCCGTCGCGACCGGGTGGCAGCGGGTGTGTCAGTGGGGATCGCCCCGAGCATCGACCGGCTGCTGGAGATCGTGTCCGGCCACGTGGCCGAGGGCTACCTGCGGGTGAAGTTGAAGATCGAGCCGGGCTGGGACCTCGAGCCGGTGGCCGCGGTGCGGCGGGATTTCCCGGACCTGGCCCTGCAGGTGGACGCCAACGCGGCCTACACGCTGGCCGACGCCGATCACCTGGCCGGTCTGGACCGCTTCGGCCTGTTGCTGATCGAGCAACCGCTGCCGGAGGAGGACCTGGCCGGCCACGCCGCCCTGGCCGCCCGCATCGCCACTCCGGTGTGCCTGGACGAGTCCATCACCTCGGCGGCGGTGGCTGCGGATGCGGTGGACCGGGGGGCCTGCTCGGTGGTCAACATCAAGGCCGGCCGGGTGGGCGGTTACCTGGAGGCCCGCAAGGTCCACGACGTGTGCCGCGACCGCGGGGTGCCGGTGTGGTGCGGGGGGATGCTCGAGACCGGCCTGGGCCGGGCCGCCAACGTGGCCCTGGCCGCCCTGCCCGGTTTCACCCTTCCCGGTGACACCTCGGCCTCGGACCGGTACTTCGCCCGCGACCTGACCGAACCGTTCGTCCTCGACGGTGGCCACCTGCGGGTGCCGACCGGACCGGGGCTGGGGGTCAGCCCCCTGCCGGAAGTGCTAGCAGCGGTGACAACCTCAGTGGAGGAGCACCGGCTGTCGTAGCTGCTCCCTGCACGATCCGCACCCCCGGCACCGACACCGGTGTGCCGGCCGGCCCCGAACCGGCCAGCTCCGGTGCCGCGGTGCCGCGGGCGGCCGCCACCGGGGCGATCTGCGACGACCCGCTGAGGGGCGTCGGGAGTGGGACCTGGAAAAGGGGGCTCCAGGTGCGGCTGGCGGCCACCGCGCCGGTGTGACCCGGCGCGGTCGGAACGTTCACCACCATCGGGGCGGCCGACCCGCTTGCAACCGGCGACCGGCCCGGTCCCCCGACCGGGCCGTGGGCCACCGACCCGCCCGTGGCCGGCGGCCGGACCGGTCCCCCGACCGGTCCGTGGGCCACCAGTCCGCCGCTCAGCAGGGGAGCGGTGGCCATGCCGGCCGCCGTCCCCGAGACGATCACCGCCGCCCCGGCCATCACCAGCTTGGCCCGGGCCGCCAACCCGACCACCAGTGACGGTCCTCTCCGGGCCGCCTGCCCGGCCCCGGCCGCCACAGCCGCAGTTGCCGCAGTAGCCGCCGTGGCCCCGGTGACGGCGACCGCCGCGCCGTCTACTCCCTGGCGCAGCATCTCGGCCCGCAGCCGTTGACGGGCCCGGGCCAGCAGGCTCTCCGTGGCCTTGGGCGACAGCCCCATCGCCGCACCGATCTCGGCATGGG